>DATAFT010000458.1:0-8876 GCA_036257295.1 Thermoanaerobaculia bacterium | reverse complement strand
TCCGGCGGCGCCGAAACTCGCGATCGCCTTGCCGGTCTTGGCGTCGATCGCCCACAGCATCGCGTCACCGGCCGGATGGAAGACGCGCTCCTCCTTGCCGTCGGTCCAGTAGCCGACGCCCCGGCTGTTGAAGCCGAGGTTAGTGGGGCGGCCGGCATCACGGCTCTTCGAGTCGAACACCCAGATCGTCTTGCCGGTCCCAGCGTCGATCGAGGCGACGTTGCCGAGCGAGGTGTTGACGTAGAGCTTGCCGCCGACCATGAGCGGCGTCGACTTGAACGCCCAGGGCTGGAATTTCTTGTCGGCGGCGATGGCGTTGTCGGGCGAGTCCCACTTCCACGCGATCGCGAGCTTCGAAACGTTGTCCTTGGTGATCTGGTCGAGCGGCGAGTACTGAGTGGCGTAGAGATCGCCGTGATAGGTCGGCCACTCGCCGTTCTGGGCGCCGCGCGGGCCGGTGCCGGAGGGAGGGGCCGAAGAGCCCGCCTGCGGGGCAGCCGGCTCGGCGGCCAGCACCAGCGCGAGGGCGGCGAAGATCGAGGCAAGGCTGGTTCGAGCGCTCATCGGACGGTTTCCTCCTGCTGCGGAATGCGGCGGTCGGCGGGCGAGGCGGGTCGTCGGCCGGGCCGGGAAAGGTCGGGTGATTCTACTCGACTCATACCAGACCCTGTAGATACGGCTCGATCGCCGCCGCGTTGCAGGATGCAGTCGGCGCCGACCGGCTGCACGTGGCTGTCGCCCTCAATGTCGAACACACATGGGGCGAGCTCCTCCGGATTGTCGGCAGTTTCGGTTGCGAGCCGGATGCTACGATCGCCGTTTTCCGGGGGTCAGAGTGTACGGCAGCCCAGAAGCCCGCGGCTCCGCCGATTCGCCGGCCACGTCCGGTTACCTCACTAAAGAGCGGCAGATGCTGCGCGACATCGCGCGCGACTTCACGATGAAGGAAGTCCTGCCGGTCGCCAATGAGCTCGACCCCGTAAAAGGCGACATCCCCGCGTCGCTACGCAAGAAGATGGGCGACATGGGCTACTTCGGGATCGTGATTCCCGAGGAGTACGGCGGCGCCGGGCTGGGGATCTTCGAGTACTGCCTGATCACCGAGCAGCTCGCGCGCGGGTGGATGAGCGTCGCCAGCTTGATCGCTCGTGGTAACGGCTTCTACCGCTCGGTTCCGGGCCAGGGCGACGAGCGCAAGAAGAAGATCGAAGCGATGGCGCGCGGCGAGTATCTGGGCGCTCTCGCCATGTCCGAGCCGGACGTCGGCTCCGACCTCGCGTCGATCAAGTGCCGCGCCAAGCGCGACGGCGACCACTGGGTCTTGAACGGCAGCAAGTACTGGTGCACCTTCGCCGACGGCGCCGACTTCATCCAGGTGATCGCGCGCACCGAAGGCGAGGCTCGCAGTCACAAGGGACTCACCTCGATTCCGGTCGAAAAGCCCAAAGGCGAGCTGCCCAAGGGTGTGACCGGCAGCCCCATCCCCAAGATCGGCTACTTCGGCTGGAAAACCTGGGAGCTCCACTTCGACAACGTGCGCGTACCGGTGATCGAGTCCGGCCGCACCGAAGAGGGCAAGGCGTTCTACGGAATGGCGCGCGGGCTCGAAGGCGCGCGCGCCCACACCGCGGCGCGCTCGCTCGGCTGCGCGCAGGGCGCCTACGAGGCGGCGGTCGAGTACGCCAAGGAGCGCATCCAGTTCGGGCAGCCGATCGCCGACTTCCAGGCCATCCGCTTCAAGATCGCGACCATGGCCACCGAGATCGAGGCGGCGCGCCAGTTACTGTGGTCGGTGTGCCAGAAAATCGACACCGGCGAGAGCTGCGCGCAGGAGGCGGCGATGGTCAAGTACTTCGCCGCCGAGATGGCCGAGCGGGTGGCGAGCGAGGCGCTGCAGATCCTCGGCGGCGCCGGCTACACCACCCTCTATCCGGTCGAGCGCTACTGGCGCGACGCGCGACTCACCAAGATCTTCGAGGGCACCTCGGAGATCATGCAGCGCATCATTTCGGACGGCATCCTGGGCAAGCCGTCGCGGGCTTGACGCGTCTCTCACGGCGCCGCCGCGGTCGGAGCCGGGTCACACCAGCGGCTGCAGGTAGGCGGCGACGGAGGGCCCGTCGCACCTGGTGCATCCCTGGCCCGTTGCTCCGTTGACCAGCGTGGCGCCAGTGAAGCCGAAGAGGAAGCGCAGCACTAGGAGACCGTCGGTGAGCGGGGCCGGTTGCCCCCCGTTGCCGTCGACGTCGAGGACGGTGAGCCCCGCCAGGTAGGCGCCGATCGCCGAGGCGCCGCAGCGGTTGCAGTCGGGCGCTACTGCACCGTTGACCAGCGGCGCGCCGGTGAAGCCGAAGAGGAAGCGCAGGACGAGGAGGCCGTCGGTGAGCGGGGCGACCGTCCCGTTGCCGTCGATGTCGAGAACGGCGGAGGTGCCGAAACGCTGCGCAAAGATGCCGTTGAGGCCGCCGTCCTGGCCGTTCCCATGCCACGCCACCACGAAGTCGCCATCGGCGTCCATTGCCGCGGTGGCGTACTGCTGGCCGATGGGTGTGAAGGTGTTGACCTGGAACTCGGCCTGGGGCACGCCGGAGGAACTCCAGCTGCGGCCGAAGACGCCGGTGCTGCTACCGTCCTGTTCGTTGCTGTGCCAGGCGAGGACGAAGTCGCCGTCGCCGTCCATGGCTGCCACCGGATCGGACTGGTTGCTCACGGTGTAGACGCTGGCCTGGAGCTCGACGCCCTGGGCCGTGCCCGCCGCGTTGAAGCGGCGGGCGAAGACGCCCTCGAAGCCGCCGTCCTGGCCATTGCTTTGCCAGGTGACGACGAAGTCGCCGTTGCCGTCGATGGCCACGCTCGGATAGAGCTGGTCGCCCGAGGTGTACGAGTTGACGCGGAACTCCGAGGCCTGGGCGACGCCCGCCGCGTTGAAGCGTCGCGCGAAGATGCCGCGCAAGTTGCCGTCCTGGCCGAAGCTGTTCCAGGCGATGACGAAGTCCCCGTCGTCGTCCATGGCGACCGCGGGTTCGTCCTGGTTGCTCGAAGTGTAGGAGTTGACCTGGAACTCGCCGCCCAGGCGGGCGCCGGAGCTGTTGAAGCGCTGGGCGAAGACGCTGGTGCCCCCGCCGTCGCGGGAGGCTTCCCTCCAGGCGATGACGAAGTCGCCGTCGGCGTCGCGGGCCACGGCGGGAGTGAACTGATCGCTATTGGAGTAGAGGTTGGCCTGGAACTCGCCGCCCTGGCGGACGCCGGCGCTACTGAAGCGCTGCGCGAAGACCCCGAGCTCGCTTCCGTCCTGATCCTCGCTGGTCCAGGCGACCACGAAGTCGCCGTCGGCGTCGCTGGCCACGGCGTGTTGGTACTGGTCGAGTGGCGTGAAGGAGTTGACCTGGAACTCGGTGGCCTGCGCGACGCCGGCGGAGTTGAAACGGCTAGCGAAGATGCCATAGTCGAAGGCGGCCCCATCCTGGCCTTGGCTCTGCCAGACCACTACGAAGTCGCCGGCGTCGTCCATGGCGACGGCGGGAAGGATTTGGTTTCCCGGGGTGTGGGAATTGACCCGGAACTCACTCCCCAGCCGCGTCTGAGCGTGCAGCGTAGAGGCCGCCAGGCTCGCCAGGAACAGTGACGTCAGACGATGGACGTGGCATGTCGACAATGCCGGCGTCTCCGTCCCACCCCCGCGCGTGCTTGGAAGAGCTCCTACAAGAGTAGTCATCCGCTGCGCCGCCGTCAACCGGACCGGATCGTGGCGCAGCCCGGCGCTGTTGGACCAGCGTCTGCAGGTATCCCGTGACGTGAGACGAGAGTTGGACATGCCTGGTCGGCCCGCGCCGAGGGGTCAACGACCCCGACGCGGTAGTCTTCCGTGCCTTCGGATCGGCTCCCGCCTCGGCGTGGCGACCCGATAACGACGATGAAGCTACGGACGATACCGGTGACCGCGACGCTCGCCGTACTGTGGCTGCACACGATCGCGGCCGGTCAGCAGGCGCCGAGCGATAGTGCGAAGCCTGCGCTGGTGTCGGGCGAGCCGGTCGCGATGTGGCCCGGTGCGACCTACGACCCATCGATCCCGCCGATGCGAGCCGTCCTCGGCCACGACCCCGGCGAGCGCATCGTGTCGCCGGAGGAGGCGCTGCGCTATCTCGAGGCGCTTCAGACCGCGGCGCCGGCGCGCATGCGCGTCGTCGAGTACGGCCGCACCTGGGAGGAACGTGCGCTGGTCTATGGCGTGATCGCGTCGGAGAAGAACCTCGCGCGCCTCGATGCGATCAAGCAGGGAATGGCGAGCCTCGCCGATCCGCGGCGCACCGACTCCGCCGCCGCCGACGCGCTCATCCGCGACTTGCCGGCGGTGGTCTGGCTCGGCTACGGCATCCACGGTGACGAGATCTCATCGACCGACGCGGCGCTCTACACCGCTTACCACTTGCTCGCCGCAAGCGACGACGAGCTGGTGCGCGCCAGCCTCGAGTCCTCGATCGTCGTCATCGATCCGTCGCAGAACCCCGATGGTCGCAATCGTTTCGTGCAGTACAACCGCGGCGCGGTGGGGAGCGAGCCGTCGTCGTCGCCGGTGGCGGCCGAGCATGATCAGCCCTGGCCCGGCGGCCGCAGCAACCACTACCTGTTCGATCTCAACCGCGACCTGATCGCGCTGACGCAGCCCGAGACGCGAGCGCGCGTCCGCGCGCTGCTCGAGTGGTATCCGTTAGTCGTGGTCGACGCGCACGAGATGGGCGCCGAGTCGACCTACTTCTTTCCCCCCAACGCCGAGCCGGCGAATCCGCACATCACCGCGGCGCAGCAGTCGGCGCTGGAGCTGTTCGGCCGCAACAACGCGCGCTGGTTCGATCGCTTCGGCTTCGAGTACTTCACGCGCGAGACCTTCGACTTCTTCTATCCCGGCTACGCCGACACCTGGGCGACGTTCCAGGGCGGTGTCGGCATGACCTACGAGCAGGCATCGGCGCGCGGGCTCGTGGTGCGCCGTCCGGACCGCTCGCTGCTCAGCTATCGCGACGGTGTGCGGCGCCACTTCACGGCGTCGCTCGCCACCATCGAGACCGCGGCCGAGAACCGCGAGCGTCTGCTCCGCGACTTCTGGAGCTATCGCTCGAGCGCGATCGAAGAGGGGCGAGCCGGAGCCGTGCGCGAGCACGTTTTGCCATGGCGCGGCGACACCTCGCGGGTTGCCGAGCTCGCCAGCATCCTGGTCGACCAGGGCATCGAGATCCGCCGCTCGACGCGCGCGCTCACCGCGTGCAACCAGCAGCTCCCGACCGGCAGCATCTTCGTTTCCACCGCCCAGCCGGCGGGACGGTTCGCGCGCACCCTGCTCGAGACCGGTGCCGACATGCAGGAGCAGTTCGTGCGCGAACAGGAGCGGCGCCGGCGCAAGAACCTGCCGCACGAGATGTACGACATCACCGCCTGGTCGCTGCCGCTGTTGTTCGGGGTCGAGCAGGTGGCGTGCGGCGAGATGGTGGCGGCGGGAGCGCTCGAAGCGGTCACGCGGGGTGACGCGCCGCCGAGCGATACGGGTCCGCATGGACGCATCGCGAGTCTGGCAGCCGCTGCGCCGCCGCGCGGCGATGCCGCGACCGTCGCCTACCTGGTGCCGTGGGGATCGGTAGCGGCGGGACGCTTCGTGGTGAGCGCGCTCGAACAAGGCCTCGAGGTGCTCGGCGCGGACGACAAGCTCAAGCTCGACGGTCGCGACTACCCTCGCGGCACCTTGATCGTCAGGGCGCCCGCGACCGGCCGCGAGGACTTCGCCGAGACCATCGACGCGATCGCGAGCGAAACCGGCGCCGAAGTGGTGGCGACCAGGACCACGTGGGTCGACGGGGGGTTGAGCCTGGGCAGCGATCGCGTGGTGCCGCTGCGCCGGCCTTCGGTCGCGCTGGCGTGGGACACGCCGACCTCCTCGAGCGCCGCCGGGGCGACGCGCTGGGTGCTCGAGCAGCGTCTCGGTCTCCCGTTGACGCCGGTGCGGACGTCGCGACTCGCCGGCGCCGACCTGGAAGAGTTCGACGTCGTGATTCTGCCCGACGGTGAGGGCTACGAACGGGCCCTGGGCTCGACCGGAGCGGAGAACCTCGAGCGGTTCGTCGATCGCGGCGGCGTGTTGATCGCGATGGCCGGCGCCGTTTCGTATCTGGCCGATCCCGACGTGAGCCTGCTTTCCACGCGCGCCGAGATTCGCGCGACGGCGTCCACCGGCGAAGGTGGCGCCGGCAAGCCCACCACTGCCAAGGACACTGCTGCCAAGGACAAGGCAGACGAGGACGACGACGACTCTACGGAGACTGCCAAGTCGGGCGACCGCACGCCGGGCAAGCTACTGGCGGCTGAGGCCGACTACCTGGCAGCGATCCAAGCGAAGGATCCGGCGCCGGACCAGGTGCCGGGCGCGCTGGTGCGCGCGGTGCCCGATCCAGACCACTGGCTCACGGTCGGGGTCGAGCCTGCCGTCAACGTCATGGTGCAGGGCAGCACGATCTTCGCGCCGCTGCGGCTCGACCAGGGCACCAACGCCGTGCACTTCGCCGGCGTCGCCGATCTGGTGACCTCGGGCTACCTGTGGAAAGAGAACCGCGAGCAGCTCGCTTGGAAGCCGTTCGCTCTGATCGAGCAGCGCGGCCGCGGCTTCGTCATCGGCTTCACCGCCGATCCCACCTTCCGCGGCGTGCTCGCCGGGCTCGACGTGCTGCTGCTCAATGCCGTGGTGCGCGCGCCCGCGCACGTGACCGTCGAGTGACGCGCGCTTTCGAGGTCGACAGCCAGAGGCGGGCTGGTGCGCGCTCAGCGCGCGCCTGCCACGGCCCGCTCCCCGGCCTGCACCTTCCATCGATTGCCGTTGGGCACGATCCGCGTCGCGGCGGGCTGGCCGAAGTGCGTGCCGATCACGCGCACCGCGCCCGAACCGAAGCGCTCGAGGAACCCGAGCCGCGTCCGCTTCGCGGTCGCGCCGTCGTTGTCGAAGGCGCAGTCCCACTCGGGGTGCATGCACTGCGACGGGTGATGCATGAGATCGCCGGTGATCACCGCTTCCTCGCCACCCGAGGACGAGATCGTGACGCTGCAGTGACCCGGCGTGTGACCGGGCGTCGGCAGGAGGCCGATCTCCGGAGTGATCCGGTACGAGGTATCGACCAGGTCGACCAATCCCGCCTCGAATACGGGGCGCACCGAATCGCCGAAGACGGCGACCGTATTCTCGTCAGTCGAGGCATCGAAGTGATCGTAGTCGGCGCGCGCCATCACGTAGCGCGCGTTGGGGAAGGTCGGCACCCACTTGCCGTCGATCTTCTTGGTGTTCCAGCCGACGTGGTCGACGTGGAGATGCGTGCAGATCACGGTGTCGACCTTCTCCGGCGGGAACCCGGCGTCGGTGATGTGCTGCAGGAAGGGCGTGTCGAGCTCGTTGAATGGGGCCGGCCGTGTCTTGCCGTTGCCGACGCAGGTGTCGACGATGATCTTGCGGCCGCGGGACTCGACCAGGAAGGCCTGGATGGTCAGGTTGATCTGGCCCTGCTCCGTCATGTAGCCGGGGCGCAGCCAGTCGGCGTAGGGCGCCAGCGCCTCGGGAGTCGCCTGCGGGATCAGCAGAGTTCCGGGAACGGGCAGGGTGAGCTCGATCACGGGCGTGACGGTTGCCGATCCGATCTTCCATCCGGTCATCGGAGCCTCCTCGGAGACGGGTTGTGCGGGTTGTGCGATTGTATAGCGCGTCGGCCGAGCTTCTTCTCGTCGGTCGGAACCGCCTTCTGGCGCATGGACGGCCCGGATGGCGCGTATTCAGGTATCGGAGCCGGCCGTAAAAGATCCCGGTCGGATAGCGTTTGCCGTCTGGAGGCTCATTTGATGCGCCGTGCGTGGCCTTTCGTGATCTCGTCAGCCGGTTGTCTCCTGCTGGTCGCCGCGCTCGGGGCCCAGACGCCGGCTCCCTCGACCTCCTCGAAACCCGCGCCAACCGCGGCCGCCGCGGCGAAGTCCACGGCCGCCAAGTCGACGGCCGCCAAGTCGACGGCCGCCAAGCCCGCCGCCTCGTCCGCCGCTGCAAAGCCGCCCGCCTCGTCGGTGGCGGCCAAGCCACCAGCTCCGCCGCCCGGTTCGTCTCAGGCCGCCGGCGTCGCCGAAGCAGGCGCCTTCACCAAGGAGCAGCTCGAGCAACTGGTGGCGCCGATCGCCCTCTACCCCGACGGGCTGCTCTCTCAGGTCTTCATGGCGGCCACCTACCCGCTGCAGATCGTGGAGGCGAGCCGCTTCATGGAGAAGAACTCCGGGCTCAAAGGGGACCAGCTCAACGAGAAGCTCAAGGATTACGACTGGGACGCGGCGGTGAAATCGCTGTGCACCTTCCCGGAAGTGCTCAAGAAGATGAGCGACAACCTGGACTGGATGCAGGACCTGGGCGACGCGATGCTCGGCCAGAAGACGGAGCTGCTCGACGCGGTCCAGATCATGCGGAACAAGGCGTATGACTCCGGCAACCTGAAGTCGAGCGACCAGCAGGTGATCAAGGTCGAGAAGCAGCCGCCGCCGCAGGAGAAGATCATCGTCATCGAGTCCAAGGACCCCGAGGTCGTCTACGTTCCGACCTACTCGTCGACCGTGGTCTATGGCGGATGGGGTTACCCGTACTGGTACTACCCCGGCATGTACCCCTACTACCCATACGGTTACGGGTTCATGAGCTTCACCGCCGGCGTGATCGTGGGCGGCGCGATCTGGGGTAACTGCAACTGGGGCTGGGGCGGCGGCGACGTCGACATCGACATCGACAACAACTTCGACTTCGACCGCAATACGAATCGCGGCGACCGCGTCGATCACCGCGGAGACGGTGGTCGTCGCGACGGCCAGGCGGG
>DATAFT010000386.1:0-10410 GCA_036257295.1 Thermoanaerobaculia bacterium | reverse complement strand
GCGCTCAGCGGCACGCTCGGGTTCAAGGTTCGAGTGTTGGCTGCGAACGCGTCCTAACGTGCCCGACCGCTTTTATCTAGGCATCGACGTCGGCACCGGGAGCGCCCGCGCGGGTCTCTTCGACGGCGAGGGGCGCATGCTCGCCGCAGCCGACCATCCGATCCAGATGTGGCGCGAGGCTGGCTACGTAGTCGAGCAGTCGTCGGTCGACATCTGGCGAGCGTGCGCGACGGCGACCCGCCAGGCACTGCACGAAGCCGGGGCCAAGCCCGAGAGCGTGCGCGGCATCGGCTTCGACGCCACCTGCTCGCTGGTCGCGCTCGACGACGCCGACCGTCCGGTGACGGTCAGCCCGTCGGGCGACGATCGACGCAACGTGGTGGTCTGGATGGACCATCGCGCGATCGACCAGGCACAGCGGATCGGCGCCACCGCGCATCCGGTGCTGCGCTACGTCGGCGGCGTGATGTCGCCCGAGATGGAGTCGCCCAAGCTGCTCTGGCTGCGCGAGCACCAGCCCGAGACCTGGCGCCGCACCGCTCGCTTCTTCGACCTACCCGACTTCCTCGTGTACGCCGCCACCGGCGCCGAGGTGCGCTCGCTCTGCACCACCGTGTGCAAGTGGACATACCTGGGCCACGAGGGCGGCGCCGCGGCGGCGGGCAACGGCGGAGACTCGGTCGGGCGCTGGGACGACTCGTTCTTTCGCGCGATCGGTCTCGGCGACCTGGTCGACGAAGGCTACCGTCGCATCGGGAGGCGCATCCGACCGATGGGCGAGCCGGTGGGAAGCGGGCTCACCGAGCGCGCCGCCGCCGAGCTCGGCCTCGTTCCCGGCACCGCGGTCGGCGTGTCGATCATCGATGCCCATGCCGGCGGGCTCGGCGTGCTCGGGGCCCGCCTCGACGGCAACGGAAGCAGGCAGGCTACGCCCCCGGGGAGCAGGCAAGCTGCTCCCCTACTGACTTCCGAAGCGCTGGAGACGCGGCTCGCGCTCATCGGCGGGACATCGTCGTGCCACATGGCGGTGTCGCGCGAGGCGCGCTTCGTACCCGGCGTGTGGGGGCCGTACTTCTCGGCGATGGTGCCGGGCTTGTGGCTCAGCGAGGGCGGTCAGTCGGCGACCGGATCGCTGATCGATCACGTGGTGTTCGGTCACGCGCGCTCGGAGGAGCTGCGCCAGGAGGCGCGCGGCAGCGGCAAGACCGTCTACGAGATTTTGAACGAGCGTTCAAATCGGTTGGCGGCCAGCGCCGGCGTTCCCTTCCCCGCCGCCCTCACCCGCGACCTGCACGTGTTGCCGTACTTCCACGGCAACCGCTCGCCGCGCGCCGATCCCACGTTGCGTGGCACGGTAGCTGGCCTGAAGCTCTCCGACTCGATCGACGATCTCGCGCTGCTCTACCTCGCCACCGTGCAGGCGATCGCCTACGGCACGCGTCACATCATCGAGGCGATGAACGCGGCGGGCGAGAAGAACGGAACCGGGCGCATCGTCGACCTGCTCGCCTGCGGCGGCGGGACCAAGAACCCGGTGTTCGTGCGCGAGCACGCCGACGCCGGCGGCTTGCGCGTCGTCCTGCCGCGCGAGGCCGAGGCGGTGCTTCTGGGATCGGCGGTGCTTGGCGCGGTCGCGTCGGGCGATCGCGCGAGCGTGGTCGACGCCATGAACGCGATGAACGCGGCGGGCCAGGTGATCGAGCCGGCGCGTGGCGAGGTCGCCCGCTACCACGACGCCAAGTACGCGGTGTTCCACCGCATGCACGACGATCTCCTCGCCTATCGGCGCGCGATGCAATGAGCAAGACCACGGCGATCGTTGTAGGGGAGCAGCTTGTCTGCTCCCCGTGAACTGATCAGCCCCATCGAGGCGCCGGCTCCGATGCTGCGCATGCGCGGCATCGGCAAGCGGTTCGGCGCGGTGCCGGTCCTCACCGGCGTCGACTTCGAGTGCTGGGGCGGCGAGGTGCACGTGCTCGCCGGCGAGAACGGCGCCGGCAAGTCGACGCTGATCAAGATCCTCGGCGGCGCCCACACCGACTACGACGGCACGATCGAGCTCGACGGCGCGGTGGTCCGCCCGCGCTCACCGCGCGAGGCGAGCGCGCTCGGGATCGCGATCATCCATCAGGAGCTCTCGCTGGTGCCGACGCTCGGCGCCGCCGACAATCTCTTCCTCGGCCGCTGGCCCACCGGTCCGCTCGGTCTCGTGCGCGGTCGCGCCCAGCGTGAGGCGGCGGTGCGGGCGCTCGAGCGCTTCGGTCTCGACGTCGATCCCGATCGGCCGGTCGGCGAGCTCGGTCCAGCGACGCGCCAGTTGATCGAGATCGCCAAGGCGCTGGATCTGGGTCGTTCGCGGGGGGTTCAGGGCGGGGCCGCGAACGACCCAGACCGCGACGCCCGCGTCATCGTGATGGACGAGCCGACCAGCGCGCTCGCCGGTCCAGATGTCGCGGAGTTGCACGCTCGCGTCTTTGATCTGCGCGCGCATGGCTGCGCGATCGTGTACATCACGCATCGCATGGAGGAGATCGATCAGGTGGCCGAGCGCGTCACCGTGCTGCGCGACGGCCGGCGAGTGGGCTCGGCGCCCGCGGCGGAGGTATCACCGGCGCTCCTGCTGCGCTGGATCGGCGGACGCGAGGCACCGGAGCCTTACCAGCGTGCGGCACCGCCGTCCGACGCCTTCGCCAGGCTGCCCGATCGCCTGCGCGTCGAGGAGATCCACGTCACCGCGCGCGGGCGCCGCGTCGTCGACGCGGTGACGCTCGACGTGCGGCCGGGCGAGATCGTGGGGCTCGCCGGCCTCCAGGGCTCCGGCGCGAGCGAGCTGCTGCTCGGGCTCTTCGGCGCGATGGGCGGGGCCGCGGAGGCGAGAGTGCGCATCGACGGCGAGGAGGTGCGCATCCGCGCGCCGCGCGACGCGATCGCGCGCGGTGTCGCCCTCCTCACCAACGACCGCCAGGCGAGCGGGCTGGTGCTTCCGCTCTCTGTCGCCGCCAACCTCACGCTGCCGAGCCTCGAGCGGCTTTCGCCCGGGGGTATCCGGCGTCCCGCGCTCGAAGCGGCGACCGCCGCCGAGCTGATGCGGAGTCTCGCGATCCGCGCCGCCTCGCCCACGCTCGAGGTCCGCAACCTTTCGGGCGGCAACCAGCAGAAGGTGGCGCTGGGCAAGTGGCTGCCGCTCGAGCCCCGGCTCCTGCTCCTCGACGAGCCGACCCGCGGCGTCGACGTCGGCGCGAAACGCGAGATCTACCAGCTCCTCGATCGCCTCACCGCGCAGGGCATCGCGATCCTGGTCGCGAGCTCGGACCTTCCCGAGCTGCTCGCGCTCTCCGATCGCGTCGTGGTGCTCCATCGCGGGCGCGTCACCGCTCGGCTCGCGCGCGGCGAAGCGACGCCCGAGCGCGTGCTCGCCGCCGCGATGGGCGACGACGGCACCGCGGAGACATCGCCCTGAGCGTCGCCGTCGCCCATCGTCCGCCCGCTGGCCCACCGCGAGGACCACTGTCGCAGCTCGGGCGTCTGCTGACAGCGCCGATCGGACGCGCGGTGCTCGCGCTGCTCCTGGTCCTCCTCATCGGCGCGATCTTCGACGCCGGCGGCGCGTTCTGGAAGGCGTCGATGCACCGCGACGCGCTGCGGCAGGCGTCGGTCTACGGCATCCTCGCCTGTGGCATGACGCTGGTGATCGTCACCGGTGGCATCGATCTCGCCGTGGGGAGCATCCTCGCCTTGAGCGCCGTGGCGTTCTCGCTGATGACGCTCCACTGGTCGTGGCCGCCGTGGTGGTCGGTGCCGGCGACGCTGCTGCTCGGCGCTGCCGCCGGCTCGGTCTCGGGCGGGCTGGTGTCACGGTTCAAGATCCAACCTTTCATCGCCACGCTGGCGATGATGGTGTTCGCGCGCGGTCTGGCGAAGACGGTGTCGGGCGGCATGAAGATCTCGACCGCCGTGCCCGACGGCGCGGGGGGCTTCCGCTACACCGACGTGCCGGCCTTGTTCCGCGCCATCGACTCGCGCGTGCTCGGCGGCAACCTGTCGACCGTCACCGTGATCTTCGCCGTGTGCGCCGCCCTGTCGTGGATCGCGCTCGCGTGCCATCGGTGGGGACGACAGCTCTACGCCATCGGCGGCAACGAGGAGGCGGCCCGCCTCTCCGGTGTGCCGGTGCGCGCCGCCAAGCTGGGGGCCTACCTCGCATCGGGGCTGCTCGCGGCAATGGCGGGTATCTGTCAGGCCGCGCAGGAGCAGCAGGGCGATCCGGAGGCGGGCGCCGGTTACGAGCTCTCCGCGATCGCGATCGTGGTGATCGGCGGCACGCACCTCGCGGGCGGACGCGGCGGCATCGGCCAGACACTGGTCGGCACCTTGACCATCGGCTATCTCGAGAAGATCCTGAGCATCAACGCGGTGCCGGAGGCGACCCGCCTGATGCTCACCGGCGCGATCGTGATCGCGGCGGTCTTGACCCAGAGGCGAGGAGACACGCGATGAAGAAGCTGGCGGCGCCTTTCGTGACCCTGATGTTCCTGGCCTGCGGCGCGCCGGACTCCACGTCCACACCGGCGCCGGCATCGGCACCGGCCGAGCAGGAGGCGTCCACCGCCGCGGCCGAGAAGGTCCGCATCGGCATGAGTCAGTGCAACCTGGGCGAGCCCTGGCGCGTGCAGATGAACGCCGACATCAAAGCGGCCGCCGCGGAGCATCCCGAGATCGACATGGTCTGGAAGGACGCGCAGAACGACACCCTCAAGCAGCGGGCGCACGTCGAGGAGCTGGTCAGCGCCGAGGTCGACCTCATCCTGGTGAGCCCCAAGGAAGCGGCGCCGCTCACCGAGCCGGTAGCGAAGGCGGTGGAGGCGGGCATTCCCGTGATCGTGCTCGATCGCAAGGTGCTCGGCGACAAGTACACGACGTTCATCGGAGCCGACAACGTCGCGATCGGGCGCGCCGCCGGCAAGTGGTTGGCCGGGGCGCTACAAGGCAAGGGCAAGATAGTCGAGCTCGAAGGTCTGATGACCTCGACACCCGGTCAGGACCGTCACACCGGCTTTCTGGAAGGGATCGCCGGGAGCGGGCTCGAGGTCGCGTTCACCGCGGACATGAAGTGGCTCGAGCCCGACGCGCGGCGGGAGATGGAGTCGGCGCTGGCGCGCCTACCAAAGATCGACGCCGTCTACGCCCACAACGACCCGGGCGCGCACGGCGCCTACCTCGCCGCCAAGGCGGCGGCGCGCGAAGAGGAGATGATGTTCGTCGGGATCGACGCCCTGCCCCACGAAGGCGTGGCCTACGTGAAGCAGGGCATCCTCGATGCCACCTTCCAGTACCCGACCGGCGGCCGCGAGGCGATCGAGACCGCGCTCGCGATCCTGCGCGGCGAGACGCCGCAGAAGGAGATCACCCTCGGCTCGCGCGTTTTCACCGCGGCCAACGCCGACAGCGGTGGCGAGCCGATCCCGTAACCTGCTATCTTTACGCGCCGTTCGATCGTCCCTTAGTGGCGGGATCCGCAAGTCGGCTTGCCACTCGGCAGGCTCGTCAACAGGAACCGGCTTGGTGGCCAGAGACTTCGGGCAAAAGCCCGCCGCGCGCCGAACGACGCCCCGCGTGTACGCGAGCGACATCCGCCGCATGCTCGACTTCATCGAGCGCCCCGAGCTTGCCGCCGCTCTCGGAATCCCCCGCGAGATCCTCGACGATCCCGATGCCACCGTCCCGATCGACGTCTGGTACGGGTTCGTGGAGGCCGCGACCGAGGCCAGCGGCGATCCGTTTCTCGGTCTCCACTACGGCATCGCGAGCCACCGCCGGTTCCGAGAGAACGCCGGCGCGATGCGTCTCCTGCTTCTCTCTAGCGACACCATGCGAGTCGCCGTCGATCGCGTGCTGCGGTACCAGCGCTACTGGAACGAAGGTGAGAGTTACGAGATCGAGGAACAACGGGATCTGCTCGTCGTGCGCTATCGCCCCTGGGGCCCGGCACGGCCCGCGCACGTCCAGCTCGCGGAGAAGACCGTCGCGCAGACCCTCGCGTTCGTGCGCGTGGTCGCGCGCGGGCTGGTGCCGCACGCCGCGTGCTTCCCCCACGGACGGCGCCCGGGCGATGAGGAGCTCAGCAGCGTGCTCGGGTGCCAGCCCCAGTTCGGACGCGACTGGACCGAGGTCGTGCTTCCCGCCAACGTGCTCGACGCGCGATTGCCGACCGCCGACGCCGTGCTGTTCCGCGTCCTCGACCGTCAGCTCGCCGAGCGCATCAAGGAAGTGACGCCCGAGAGCCCGTTCGCCGACCGCGTGTGCAAGGTGATCGTCGACTACCTCCATCGCGAACGGCTTTCTCTGGCGGCGGTGGCGAGGATCGTCGGCTGCAGCGAGCGGACGCTGCAGCGGCGGTTGACCGATGCCGGGACGTCCTTCCGTGGGTTGGTCGACGAGGCGCGGCGATCGCGCGCCGTCGCGCTGCTCGAGTGCGGCGCCGCGGTGCCCGAGCTCGCGGCCGTGCTCGGGTACGCCGAGGAGACGGCGTTCTATCGGGCATTCGAGAGGTGGATGGGGACGACGCCGGAGATCTGGCGGTCGACGCCGCCGGCGGCACCGCTCTAGTCCCACGACGCTAGCCGGGCGGCAAGGCTAAGATCACGCACCGATGCCCCTGCCCCTGCTCGCGCTGGTCTTCCTCGCGTTCCTCGCCATCTCCTACTTCGTCTACGGCGGTTGGGTCGCGAAGCAGTTCCAGCTCGACGATCGCGTCACCACTCCCGCGACCAGGATCAACGACCAGGTCGACTTCGTCCCGACGCGACCGTTCTACCTATTCGCGCAGCACTTCTCGGCGATTGCAGCCGCCGGACCGATCGCGGGACCGATCCTGGCAGCCCAGACCTTCGGGTGGCTGCCCTGCCTGCTGTGGATCGCGCTCGGCGTCGTGCTGATCGGCGCCGTCCACGACTTCTCGAGCCTCACCGCCTCGGTGCGCCACGGCGCGCAGTCGATCGCGGAGATCACGCGCGAACACGTGGGGCCGCGCGCCGGCGGCGCCATGATGGCGTTCATCTGGATCGCCTTGGTCTACGTCATCGTGGCGTTCTCGGATCTCACCGCCGCGACCTTCGTCGCCGGCACCGAGGAGCTGCAGCAGGGCTCGATCACCTTCAACCCCGGCGGCGCGGTGGCGGCGGCGAGCGTGATGTACCTGTTGCTCGCCGTCGTGCTGGGCCTGGTGCAGCGCTTCCTGAAGCCGCCGCTGTGGCTGGTGACGGTGATCTTCGTCCCGGCCACCTTCGCGCTGTCGTGGCTCGGCACCAAGATGTCGCACCTGCTGGTGTTCGATCAGACCACCTGGGCGCTCATCATCCTGGCCTACTGCTGCGTGGCGTCGATGGTCCCGGTGTGGGCGCTGCTCCAGCCGCGGGGCTACCTCGGCGGCTTCGTGCTCTACAGCGCGCTCGCGATCGGCGTCTTCGGCGTCTTCTTCGGCGGCTACGACATCAAGGCGGACGCGTTCAAGAGCTTCAACGCCGGTGGCATGACCGGCGCGCTCTTCCCGTTCCTCTTCGTGACGATCGCTTGCGGCGCGTGCTCCGGTTTCCACGGCCTGGTGTGCTCGGGCACCACCTCGAAGCAGGTCGAGCGCGAGACCCACATGCACCCGATCGGCTACGGCGCGATGCTGGCGGAGGGCTTTGTCGCGATGATCGCGCTGGTGACGGTGATGATCGCCGCGCCCGACTCGATCAAGGGGCTGGCGCCGGGCACCGTCTACGGTAACGGTATCGGCGAGTTCCTCTCGCTCATCATCGGTCGCGAGCGGCTCGCGTTCGCGGTCACCTTCGGCGCGATGGCCTTCTCCACCTTCGTGTTCGACACCCTCGACATCTGCATGCGCCTGGGGCGATACATCGTGCAGGAGCTGCTGGGCTGGAAGGGCACGCGCGGCGCGCTCGCGGGCACCCTGGTCACGGTCGCGGTGCCGGTCTACCTCCTGAGCTTTGGCGGCCCGGGCTTGTGGTCCAAGTTCTGGACGTTGTTCGGCGCGTCGAACCAGCTTCTCGCCGCGCTGACGCTGCTAGCGATCACGATCTGGCTCCACCAGGCGCGCCGGCGCATCGCGTTCACCCTGGTGCCGATGCTGTTCGTGTTGACTATTACTCTGTGGGCGTTGGGCAAGCTGGCGATCGCGAACCTCGAGGCGTCCCAGGGCTTCGACGTGCTGCTGGTCAACGCGCTGGCGGCGACAGCGCTGATCGCGCTGGCCTTGTTCCTCGCCACGTCGGCCCTGGTGCGCGTGCGAGCGGAGCGACGTGCGGCGGCGCGGCCGGCACGGGTGGCGTGAGGCGGACGCGGCGCGGGACCGCGGACGTGCGCAGGCGTTTCCGGGTCTGTCTCAGCGCTTCCTGCGCGATCCTGCTGAGCGCGCTCGCCGCCGCCGCCCCGACTCCAGCCGCGCGGCGTGTCGTCGTGGTGAGCCCCGGTGCGGAGGACCCACGGATCGCGCGGGTGGGTGAGGCGATCGAGTTCTGGCGCGATGTATTCGCCGAGCTGGGACTAGCGGAGCCGCTGGTCGAAGGCGGGGTCCTCGTTCAGCCGGCCGGCGCCCGCGCGCTCGAGAACTTCGCCTGGCAGATCTCGCGCCTGGCCGGCCGTCTGCCGGAGGGCAGCGATGGACCGTCGCCGCCGCCCGAGCTCCTAGCCATCGACGGCGACGTCGTCGTGCTGCTCTCGGTCCAGCCGTTGCTCTCCTTCACGCGACCGCTGCCGGCGCCCGGCCGCTACGTGGTCGCCATCGCCGCCGCGCGCGAGTCTGCGCCGGACTCGCATCCAGACCGCAACGTCGTCGCTCACGAGCTGGGTCACGTTCTGGGTCTGCGACACGGAAACGATCCCACTGCGCTCATGTGCGAGCCCTGTCCCATTGTCGAAGGCGGGCTCGACGCACCGTTCCGTCCACTCACCGCCGCGGACCGGGAGCGTCTGGTCGAGCTCCACGGCCGCGCGCCATAGCAAGGATTCGCCCGGCGGGCGCCTGCTCATCGCCTCTCGTCGCACCACCCGCGATCACGTCGTCCGTAGAACGTGGCCTTACGTCCTCGCCAGCCGGTGGCCGTCTCGCGCCTGCAATAGTCGCGTGCGACGATCGCTTCCAGTTCGGGGATGTCGTGGATGCTCGTACCGCCGATACTGTCGGGCACATCCACGATGAGAGGCGGTTTCGCGTGCTCGAGGTCGAGCGCGGTGTCGCGAGGCGCATCGCGCGCCACGCGGTCGCTCCTGGGTTCGTGCCAGAACGGAGGAACGATGCCGGCGACGAGCGTGGTGTAGACGTAACGCGAGGCGGGCTCGCGTGCGCAGGAGACGTAGAGGTCGCCGTCGAAGCCCCAAACGAAGATCGGATCGCGCGGCCCCGCGTAGCGATGGATCACCTTGCACAGCGGCTCGTGGCTCGAACGTTCCCAGGCGCCGCGGCGACGCTCGAGCTCGCGGTCCCAGGCTTTGGCGCCCACGGTCTCGAGCAGCACGACGACACACGCGCCCAGCGCTACCACCTGCACCGCGGTCCGCAGCCAGGGTCGTGCACGCGAGGCCAGCTCGTCGACCGCGAGGCCGGCGAGCAGGCCGACCCACGGTACCGCTGCGGCGAAGTGGTGGTTCCAGAAGCGCATCTCCGCAATGCCGGAGGCAAAACCGAGGGTCGCCAGCGCGAGTGTGATCGCTACGACGTCGGTTCGTAGCAACGTGCGGCGCAGCTCGCCCCGCCGCAGCGCGGCCAAGAGGAAGCCGAGGTAGCCGGCGAGCGCGAGCATCGCAACCAGCCACGAGAGCGCCACGGGGCGTTCGTGTGGCGGGCCGTCGAACCAGTGGAGAATGGCGCGTGCGAGCGATGCGTCCGCGTACGGCGCCATGTAGACGTCGCTGTTGTACGTGAAGAATCGATAGACGAGGTCATCCCAGGCGCCGGCGATGCCGTACACGCCGAGCACGAACAGGCCGGGCGCGAGCCAACCGAGCACGAGCGGCACGAGCGCACGCACACGCGCGCGGGACCCGTCCGGTCCGGCGTCGGAGCTGATCCACGACCACAGTGCGAGCGGCGCGATCCCCACCAAGAACGTGATCTTGGTCCAGCCGGCGAGGCCGAGCAGCAGGCCCGCGATGAACGACAGCCGGCGCTTACGTGCGGCATCTTCGCTGCGCACCGCGTGCGCGAGGCTGACGCTCGACCACGCTACCAGCGGCAGCAGGATCTGCTCACCGTTCGCGGCAGGCACGCCGATTTTGTAGCCCAGCGCGAGGTAGACGAAGATCGCGCCCGCGATGGCACCACCGACCCTACGATCGCAGACCCTTCCGAGCGCGTACATCGCGGCGATGACGCCGAGCGCCGCGAGCAACGTGAGCATGCGCAAGCCG
>DATAFT010000377.1:0-4089 GCA_036257295.1 Thermoanaerobaculia bacterium | reverse complement strand
ACGGCGCGGGCGCTGGCGAGCCGCATCGCGGCCAACGCACCGCTCGCGGTGCGCTACATAAAGGAAGGTCTGCGCCGCTCCGTCACCGCCGAGCCCCGCGAGCTGGGAATGTGGATCTCCTCCACCCTCGGCGTCCTGTTCCAGACCGAGGACCACAAGGAGGGCGCTCGCAGCTTCGTCGAGCGCCGCGAGCCGGTCTTCACCGGGAGGTAGTCGTGATGATGCGCCATCTCGCCCCCACCGTGCTCGGCTTGGTGACTCTGGTGGTGATCCCCGGGATCGCGATCGGCCAACCGACCGCACCGCCTGCCGGTCAGACCGACCCGGTGCTGACTCGCGGCGCCACGCTCTACCGCATCCACTGCGCAAGCTGCCACGGAAGCAAGGGCCGAGGTGACGGTCCGGTCGCCTCCGCACTGCGGACCAAGCCCCCTGATCTCACGTCACTCGCGCAGCGAGCCGACGGCAAGTTTCCCGAAGAACGGGTGCGCTCCACCATCGACGGACGCACCGATATCCGCGCCCACGGCGGTCGCGAGATGCCGGTATGGGGTTTGTCGTTCGCGGATCCCGGTCGGGATGCATCGCAGGAAGGCGAGGTCGATGCCGAGATCGGTGCGCTGGTGCGTTACCTCGCCAGCCTGCAACGCCTCAGTCCTTCGACTGCCGGCGCACCGTGAGCACCGGGCAGGGCGCGTGCTGCACCACGCGCTTGGCGACCGAGCCCAAGACCAGCTCGCGCAGGCCGCTGCGGCCATGCGTTCCCATCGCGATCAGGTCGACCTCGCGCTCCTTGGCGAGCCGCTCGATGACCAGGGCTGGCGGTCCCTCCGCCGTCTCGGTCGTCACCTTCCAGCCCGACGCCGAGAGCTCGGCCGCCCACTTGCCGAGCTCGCTCTTGGCGGCGCGCGAAGCTTCCTCGACGAAGTTCCAGTTGACGGGCAGCGCGCCGTAGGCGGCGTACTCGACCGGCATGTGGTAGGCGTGAACCAGAATCAGCTCGCCCTTGCCACGCGCGCCGATGAGATCGAGCGCCACCTGGGCCGATCGCCGCGCCTCCGCGGAGAAGTCGGTGGGCACCAGGACTCGCCGCAACGGCCGATGGCGATCGAAGTCCTCGGGATGAACCGCGAGCACCGGCACCGGCACGATCGAGATGACGCGTTCGGCGACCGAGCCGAGCAGTAGATGCTCGAGGCGCGACTGCCCGCGCGTTCCGACCACCACCAGGTCGGCGTTACCCTCGAGCGCCGCGTCGCGGAGCGCCGACGCGGGATCGTCGTGACGGATCGCGGTGGTGACTTTCGTGCCGCCGTCGGCGACCCGACGCTCGATTTCGGTGAGCCGGTCGAGCGCTTTTCGCTCGAGCTCGACATCGATGTCGGGCGGTACCGGCACGTACGGCGTGACGAAGCTCGGCAGCCGCAGCGCGTGGACCAACATCACCTCGGCACCGTGGGCGCGAGAGATCTCGACCCCCCATTGCAGCGCGGCGTCGGAGGTCTCGGAAAAGTCGGTCCCGATCAATACCCGCTGGATCATGGAGCACCTCCGGAGATGGGAGAGCGTGGCGCCCCGCGGTCACGCGCGCGGCTCGGTCGGCTCTCCTCGATTCTAGCGCCGGGCTCTACGCGCGCACGACGAGGACCGCGGACACCGCGTCGAGGACGCTCGCCGCGGCGGCGCCGGGGCGCAGCCACGGCGCATCCGCCGGCAGCACCAGCAGCGCGCGCTGAAACGGCCCGAGCGCATGCGCGAGACGGCTCTCGTCGATCGAAGCGAGCTGGTGGACCAGCACGCGCACACCGTTTTCACGGCGCCAGGTCTCGATCTCGCCTACCAGGCCGCTGGCGGTCTCGTCCGGCGACGGTGGCAGCAGCACGCATACCTCGTCGCGCCGGCCCCGGTGCAGGACGCCCACGATCTCGAGCGCCCGGACCGCCGATGGCGAGGCGTCGTAGTAGAGGACGAGCGGCAAGCGATCGATCCTTCCTTCGCGATGGATCAGGGTGAAGCCGCGCGACGTCCGCAGCGCCTCGAACTGCGCCAGGCGAGCTCGCGCCGTCGACGGTAGCGCCGGCCGTCCCGAAGCAACCACGGTGCTGAGGATGCCGGCGCCCCGCGCCTGCTCGAGCACCGCCGGTACTTCGCCCTGCGCCACCTCGAACGAGATCCTCACGCCGCGACTCTGGGCGAGGGATTGCACCATCCGCCTCGTCTGCTCCGCGCGCGCCCGCAGCTCGAGGCGGAGACGATCGCGGTCCCAGGGTTGGATGGTGCGCGATCCGAGGTAGAGCTCGGCGGTGACCGGATGCTCCGCCACCTGCTCCAGCCAGCTCTCCTCGACCATCAAAGCTCTCACTTCGGCGTGCAGCGCCGCGGCGAGGTCGGCCGCCGCCTCGAGCATCTCGCGCGGCACCTGGGAGGCGCCGAACGCGACCACCACCTGGCGAATGTGCGTTTCGCCAGGCATCACCGGCCGTTCCGCTCCCGGATCGGCGTGGGTGGAGGTGAGGGCGGATCACTCGGCGGCGGCGACGGCGGTGCGCCAGGAGGCGGTGGCCCACCGGGTGGAGGCGCCGGTGGCGGCGGTCCACCGGGTGGAGGCGCCGGCGGCGGCGGTCCACCGGGTGGCGGCGTGGGCGGCGGCGGACCGCCGGGCGGCGACGGCGGCGGCGATCCCGGCGGCGGAGTGTCCGGCGTCGACACGGGCGAGGCCGGCTGCGCACCCCCGGCGAACCTGCGACTCTTCTCGCTCATGTCTTCGAGCCGCTTCAGAACCAGCGCGTTGACCGAGCCCTCGGGATACTTCCCGTCGGCATCCGGCTGCCCTGCCTCCACCCCGGTCAAGAGCTCGATCCCCTCGTCGACGTGCGACACCGGATAGACCTGGAAGCGGCCGGCCGCGATCGCGTCTACCACGTCGCGCCGGAGCATCAGATGCTGCACGTTGGACTTGGGGATCATGACCCCTTGCTCGCCGGTCAGCCCGCGCGCGTTGCAGAGATCGTAGAAGCCTTCGATCTTCTCGTTCACGCCACCGATCGGCTGCACCACGCCGTGCTGATTGACGGAGCCGGTCACCGCCAGCGACTGCTTGAGCGGCAGCTCCGCGAGCTCCGAGAGCAGCGCGTAGAGCTCGGTGGAGGACGCGCTGTCACCGTCGACGCCGCTGTACGACTGCTCGAACACCAGACTCGCGGAGATCGAGAGCGGCCTCTCGCGCGCGTAGCGCGCGCCCAGGAACGCGGACAGGATGAGCACGCCCTTGGAGTGGATCGGCCCCGACAGCTCCACCTCACGCTCGACGTTGGTGACGCGGCCGTTGCCCATCTGCACCCGCGCGCTGATCCGCGTCGGGCGTCCGAACATGTAGTTGCCGAGGCTGATCACCGACAGCCCGTTGACCTGACCCACGCGCGCGCCTTCGGTGTCGATGTAGATCAGGTCGCGCAGCGTCATCTCCTGCATCCGCTCGCGCAAGCGATCGAGCCGGAAGATCCGTGCTTCGACCGCTCGCTCGACGTGCTCGCGGCCGACCACCGGGGCGTCGGCCTGGCCCGCCCAGTAGTCGGACTCGCGCACCAAGTCGCCGATGTCCTCCACCTTGGAGGAGAGCTTCGAGGCGTCGCCGGTCATGCGCGCGCTCTCTTCGACCCGGCATTCGACCGCGGAGCGATCGAACGGACGCAGCGCGCGCTCCTTGACCAGCGTCGCCACCAGCCGCGCGTAGAGCGGCTCGACACCGTCGCGGTCGATCTCGCCGTCGAGATCGGCGGGCACCTTGAACAGCTTGTCGAAGTCGGGATCGTGCTGGCTCAGCAGGTAGTAGAACTGCGGCTCGCCGCTCATCACCACCTTGACGTCGAGCGGCACCGGCTCGGGCTCGAGCGAGATGGTGGTGATCAGGCTGAAGGCCTCGACCGGAGTCTCGATGCGCACCTCGCCGGCCTGGAGCGCGCGCTTGAGCGCTTCGTAGGCGAACGGTTGCTGCAGCACGCGACGCGCGTCGAGGATGAGGTAGCCGCCGTTCGCGCGCTGCAGCGCGCCCGCCTTGATCAGCGTGAAGTCGGTGGTGAGGATGCCTTC
>DATAFT010000343.1:0-5981 GCA_036257295.1 Thermoanaerobaculia bacterium | reverse complement strand
CCGTCGGGTCGGTCTCACTCCCGCGCTGGTCGCGATCAACGCCGGCCTCGTCCTGTTCGCGGTCGCGTGCCTGCTCGGCGTCGCCACCGTGGTGCTGCGCGACCTCGGCGACCAGCAGGCGCTGGCGCGTCTCGAGCTCGCCGGCGCCGCGGCACTCGATCAGGTCGACCGCACCCAGGACGAGCTGGTCACCTCGGCGCGTCTCCTGGCCGCGAGCTCGCTAACCGCCGCGCCCGATGGCGGCTCGATCTCGAAGGCGGAGCTCGATCGCTTCCGCGTCGCGGGGGATCTCGATGGATGCGCGCTGCAGTCGAGCGGGCACGCTTTCGCTCGCGCCGGCGTCGAGCTGCCGTGGCCGGCGATCGAGACGATCGCGGGCGGCGCGGCCGCCGGAGCGCCGGCGATCGAGCTCCTCGGCGAGCCCGAGATCTTCCTGGTCGCGTCGGCGCCGGTGACGGGCCCGGGTCAGATCCGCGCGGTCGCGGTCAAGCGTCTCGATCAGGCGTTGGTGCGATCGCTGGGCGAACGCTATGACCTGCACGTCACCGTTCAGCCGGCCCGGAGCATGCCGGGCGGCGACGCCGAGGAGAGCGCGCTGCGCGCGACCGCGCTCGCGACCGGCCACGCCGCGCGGCGGCTTCAGGCCCTCGAGAACTACCGCGACGTCCGCGTCCTGCGCTCGGCGGCGGGGTCGCCGGTGGCGCTGGTCGAAACCAGCCTGCCGACCGCGGCGGTCGACGGCTCGCTCGACGCATTGGCGCGCCGGCTACTGCTGTTCGCAGCGCTGGTCACTCTGCTGGTGGTCGCGCTGTCGGCGGCCCTCGGGCGCCTTCTCACCCGCCCGCTCGGCGGCATGGCGGTAGCCGCCGAGAGCATCGGCGCCGGCGACTTCAACATGCCGATCCCCGACGCTCCGAGCCTCGAGCTGGGCAGTCTCGCCGCCACCATGGATCGCATGCGCCAGCAGCTGCGCCGGCTCACCTCCGAGCTCGAACGGCGCGAAGCGGAGGCCCAGGCGCTCCTCGGCGGCATCGTGGAGGGCGTGTTCGCCGTCGATGGCGATCGGCGCATCCGTTACCTGAACCCACAAACGGCGCAGCTGCTCCAGATCGACCCGCAGACGGCGCTCGGTCGCTTCTGCGGCGACGTGCTCGATCCTCAAGGCGTGAACGGCGTCCGTCCCTGCGCCGAGAGCTGCCCGATCGTGCATGCGCGTTCGCGCGGCGCCAGTCGGGCGACCGAACGCCTGCGTCTGCGCGACGGCTCGTTGCTCACCACCGTCATCACCAGCGCGCCGCCGGTCGACGGACGCCAGGTGCAGGTGCTGCGCGACGAGACCGACGTCGAGGCGGCGCGGCGCATGCGCGACGCCATCATGGCCAACGTGTCGCACGAGTTCAAGACGCCGCTCTCGGCGCAGCTCGCCTCGATCGAGCTGCTGCGCGACAGCCTCGGGGAGCTCGAGCCGAGCGGTGCCGGCCAGCTCGTCCAGTCGCTCGAGCGCGGCACGCTCCGTTTACAGCAGCTGGTCGACAACCTGCTCGAGAGCGTTCGTATCGAAGCCGGCGCTCCGGCCCTGCGCTCGGCGCCGCTATCGATCGAGGCGGTGGTCGACGCCGCGGCGGAGCTCACCGGTCCCTTGTTCGCGCAGCGAGCGCAGAGATTGGTGGTCGATCTGCCGGCCGGGCTGCCCGAGCTGAGCGGCGATCCTCCCCGGCTCACGCAGGTGTTCGTCAACCTGCTGGCCAACGCCAACAAGTTCGCGCCGCCGGGATCCGAGATCCGGGTCAGCGCGGAGCGACGCGACGGCGAGGTGATGCTCTGGGTGGAGGACGCCGGGCCGGGTCTGCCGCCTGGCGCCGGTGGCTCGATCTTCGAGCGCTTCGTCCGCGCACCGCAGCAGGAACCGATCCAGAGCGGCATGGGGCTCGGGCTCTGGATCGTCAAGTCGATCGTCGAGGCGCACGGAGGCCGGGTCGACGCCCGCAACATCGCGAGCGGCGGGACCCGTTTCACGGTCACGCTGCCAGTCGCCGCCGCGGCCCCCCCGCCGTTGCGCGCCACCGAGGAGGGATGGGCGTGAAAATCCTGGTCGTCGACGACGATCTCGATCTGCTGGCGTTGATCGCCTTCGCCCTCCGGCAGGGGGGATATCTGGTGGTCGATGCCACCGACGGCGAGCTCGCGCTGCGGCGCTTCGCCGAAGAGGCGCCCGACCTGGTCGTCCTCGACGCCAATCTGCCGAGAGTCGACGGCTTCGAAGTCTGCCGCCGCCTGCGCGCCGAATCGCGCACGCCGATCCTGATGCTCACCGTGCGCGGCGACGAAACCGACGTGGTGCGGGGGCTCGACCTCGGGGCCGACGACTACCTGACCAAGCCCTTCAGCCCGCGAACGCTACTGGCGCGTATTCGCGCGCTGCTGCGCCGGTCCGGGATCGAGAAGAGCGACGCGGTGGAGTCGGGGCGCATTGCTCTCGACGTCGCGCGCCACGAGGTACGCGTCGACGGCGGCGGCGCGGTACGACTGACCAAGCTCGAGTTCCGCATGCTGCAGTTGATGGTCGCGCACGCCGGGCAGGCGATCGAGACCGAGCGCCTGCTGCAGCACGTGTGGGGCCAGCGCGCGTCGGGCGACCGCCAGCTCCTCAAGCAACTGGTGCACCGCCTGCGCCAGAAGATCGAGGCCGACCCCGCGACTCCGCGGTTCCTGCTCACCGTGCCGGGGGTCGGCTACGAGCTCGACACCGAAGGGCGCGATCAGCCGGCGGGCTGATAGATCCTGTCGAATAGGCCGCCGTCGTCGAAGTGCTCGGCCTGCGCCTTCACCCACCCGCCGAAGACGTCGTCGATCGTGAACAGCTCGATCTTGGGAAACGCTGACGCGAATCGCGCCAGGACTTTCTGATCGCGCGGGCGGTAGTAGTGCCTGGCGGCGATCTCCTGGCCCTCTTGCGTGAACAAGAGCTCTAGGTACGCCTGTGCGATGGCTCGCGTGCCGCGCCGATCGACTACTTTGTCGACGACCGTCACCGGCGGTTCGGCCAGGATGCTCACCGACGGCGTCAACACCTCGACCTTGCCGGCGCCGACTTGCTTGACCGCGAGCATCGCCTCGTTCTCCCAGGCCAGAAGTACGTCGCCGATGCCGCGCTGCACGAACGTGTTGGTAGAGCCGCGCGCACCGCTGTCGAGAACCGGCACGTTCTTGTAGAGCTGGGCGACGAACGCCTTGGCGGCGGCGTTCGCCTTGGCGACATCGGCCGCGGCGCCTTGGTCCTGAAGTTTTGCGAAACTGCCGCCGAGCTCCGATCGCAACTTCCAGCCCCACGCCGCGAGATAGTTCCAGCGTGCGCCGCCCGAGGTCTTGGGGTTGGGAGTGATCACCTGTACGCCGGGCTTCGCCAGATCGCCCCAGTCCTTGATGCCCTTCGGGTTGCCGGCTCGCACCAAGAACACGATGGTCGAGGTGTACGGCGTGCTGTTGTTCGGCAAGCGCTGCTGCCAGCCGTCGGGGATGAGCTGGGCCTGCCGTCGCAAGGCGTCGACATCGTAAGCGAGCGCGAGCGTGACGACGTCGGCTTCGAGGCCGTCGATGACGGCGCGCGCCTGGCTGCCGGAGCCGCCGTGCGAGGCCTGCACCTCGACGGACTGGCCGGTCTTTTCGAGCCAGTGCTTGGTGAAGACCGCGTTGAAGTCCTTGTAAAGCTCGCGGGTGGGATCGTAAGAGACGTTGAGGATGGTCGCGGGCTCGCGGCCCGCCGGCTTGGGCTGCGCCGCGGCGGAGCCGTCGATCGCGGTGAAGGCGCAGAGGACCGCGCTTGCCAGCCGCAGAAGAGTGAGCGTTCTGGCGCTGCGTACGGTGAGCTGGTCGAGGGTGTACATGCTTCCTCCGGTTGCGGTGCTGGTTAGTGCTGCATGGGTGGGACTTCAGATGCGCAACTGCACGCGCCCGATGACGACGTCCTCGTCCTCGAGACTGCCGCCGTCGAGATCGGTGCCGTTGTAGTCGACCGTCACGCGGACCATCTGGTTCATGATCCAGTGGAGACCGATTCCGAACGTGCTCGCCTTGGTCGACGAGGAGGCGGGATCGGCGAAGATGGGGAACGAGTCGTCGTCCACGTCGAGCTCGGTCACTCGTGCGACGAGCTGCCACGCTCCCCATTGGCCGTTCTTCGTATCCACGTTGTGCGCGGGCTTGACGCCCCGATAGGTGGCGTCCTCGCCGGTCAGGACCCAGGTCACGGTCACTTGCCAGGCCTCGTGCTCGAGCTCGGCGAACGTGGTGCCGAGGCGCAACTCCTGCTGCGAAGTCACCCACTCCGACATCAGGCCGAAGGGACCCCGGAAGTAGTAGAGCTGTGGCTCCAACCGCGAAACCCCGCCGTCGGTGAGGACGCCGGTTCGCGGCTGCCAGAAGATCTGCTGGCCGATGGTGCGGTAGGACGAGGGAATGCCCTGCTGCTCGCCGTCCGTGGCAGCGATGCCTACACCGAGACCCTCGAGCGGTCCGTCCGTTGGGGTGAGGAACAGCCTGGCGACCGCGGTCTTGCCGTCGTCGGTGTCGTCGACCAGGCTGGCGCCGTCGGAGGAGCCGTTGAAAGCGCCCACGTAGTAGTTCAAGGCCTTCGCAACCTGTCCCTGCACGATGAAGCCGATGTCGCGGTTGGGGACGAGCGAGGTCGGATAGGCAAACTCGTTGAACAAGTTGAACTCACGGGTCTGCTCGCGCTCGAGACCGACCGGCAGCTTGACCTTGCCCGCCATGAACTGGAGCGAGGGCTTCACGGTCCAGCGCAGCCAGGCGTCGAGCAACGTGCTGGTGGCGGGGGCGAAGTCGGGCATCAGCCTGAAATCGAATTGCTTGAACAGCTTGCCGGTGAGCTCGATACGCGCGCGGCGAATCAGGAAGTCATCGGAGCCGCTCGGCGGCGCGAGCCCGGTGCCGGTCCCGGTCTGGTCGTTGCCGAAGAAGAGGCGACTGTCGCCCTGCACCAGGGTCCGCAGCCGCATCTGGAAGCCGCCGTCACCGCTTTCGAGCGAGAAGCCCTCGGCGCCGACCTTCACCACCGGCGGCTTGGGCTCCTCCGCCGGCTTCTCGCCCGCCGGTTGCGGCGAACCAGCTTGCGGCGCCGCCGCCGGCGGCGCCTGATCGCGTGCGGCCACTGGCGACGGGGCGCCGATCAGGACGCGCCCCAGCGCGTCCTGTGGATCGAGCTCAGCGCCTCGTAGGCAAGAACCCGAGAGGTACAGGATCACGGCCGCCGCGGCCGTGATCGGTCGAGTGCCAGCGGTTGCTTTCATGGTGCTCCATTGGTGGTTGCAACAGAACTTCCGGTGACCCGGTCGGGTCCTGGTCGTTTGTCCGCGCCGCGCCTGCGCCGGCCAGTCGGCCGGCACCAGCGCTGACTGACGTGCTCGACTCCTCATGACTCCAAGTCACGAGCGGAAAGAGTAAGGATCGCGGGTCTGAGGGTCAGTCGAAAGCGAGTGACAAGTGGGTCGCGAGTGCGGAGAAGCTCGCTCCGAGCGCAGCGTGATCGCCCGTCATTCGCGGTCGCCCCCGGTCCGCCACTCGATCAGCGTCTTCAACCCGAGTGTCACCAGACCGAGCAGGGTCAGGAGCGACGCCACCGCGAACGCGCCGACGAAGTCGTACTCGTTGTAGAGGATCTCGACTTGGAGCGGCATCGTCGTGGTGCGGCCGCGGATGTGGCCCGACACCACCGACACCGCGCCGAACTCGCCCATCGCGCGCGCGTTGCACAGGATCAGGCCGTAGAGCAGCGCCCACTTCACGTTCGGCAGCGTGACCCGCATGAAGGTGAGCAGCCCACCGGCCCCCAGTATGCGCGCCGCCTCCTCTTCGTCGGTCCCCTGCGACTGCATGAGCGGGATGAGCTCGCGCGCGACGAACGGGAAGGTGACGAAGAGCGTCGCCAGCAGGATGCCCGGGACGGCGTAGATGATCTGGATGTC
>DATAFT010000491.1:0-4821 GCA_036257295.1 Thermoanaerobaculia bacterium | reverse complement strand
GGGTCTGGTGGTTCGACCGCGTGTTCGAGCGCTCCACCCTCCAGGTGGTCGCGATGTACAACGCCGTCACCCGCGAGTACCTGGTCAACTACAAGCTCGACGGCCGGCTCATCGAATCGCGCGTGGTCAACGATCTCGAAGCGCTGAAGCGGGCGATGACGCTGATCCACTCGCTGCCCGCGTTCGAGATCCAGGAAGAGCTGCCGCCAGGCCGCATGCAGCTCACCGTGCGCGCAGCGCTCGGCTCGAAGACCTTCCTCTTCCTCTTCCCCAACCGCATCGACACCAACTGGGCGCGCTCCTGGCTCGACGAGCCGGCGCCCCCTTCGCAATGAACTCGCTGAGCTTGCGCGAGCGGCTGTTCCGGCATCGCAAGGACAACCGGCTCATCTTCGCGGTTCTTGCCGGCGCGCTGCTGTTCTTCACGCTCGTCTACTACCTCATCCTGCGCGGCCAGGAAACGCCGTCGGGCTTCCTGACCAACAGCCTCCTCCTCTTCGTCCTCCGCTACATCAACGTCGTCCTCATCCTGGCCGTCCTGTTCGTCCTGCTGCGCGATCTGCTCAAGCTGTGGGTCGAGCGCCAGCACCGCGCGCTCGGCTCCAAGTTCAAGACCAAGCTGGTCGCCACCTACATCGCGCTCTCGCTGCTGCCCGTCCTGCTCCTCTTCGCTTACGCGAGCGAGCTGATCCAGGGGTCGGTCGAGCGGATCTTCCGCACTCCCGTGCGCCAGGTGCTCGAGCAGGGCAACGCGGTGTCGCAGGAGCTCACCTCGCGGATCGCGGCGTGGAACCAGCGCGGCGCCGATCGCGTGCTGGCCGAGATCGCCGACCTCGACATCGGCGATCCGCGCCAGCGCCCGCACCTGGGCGAGATCCTCACCCGCCGGCTGCGCGAGGAGGACCTCGACCTGCTGCTGGTCTATCAGGAAACGCAGTTCGTCCACGCCGTGCTCGATCCCAACGCCGGCCCGGTGCAGCTCCCCGAGCCGGGGTCGTCCTTCCTGTTGTCGGCGATCCGCGAGGGCCGCGCCGTGCGCGTGATCGCGCCGCCGGGTCAGGACCAGCACTTCATCCTCTCCGCCAGCGCCGTGCAGGAAGGCGACGCCAAGCCGGAGGTGGTGGTGGCCGGCACCGTCCTCGACGCCGACATCGCCGGCAAGACCGACAGCCTGGTGACCGCGTACCAGGACTACCGCAAGCTCGAGGTGCAGAAGCCCGACATCAAGGCGAGCTACGTCCTTCTCATCCTGATGGTGACGCTCGTCCTCCTGCTCACCTCGTCGTGGGTAGGGCTCTACCTGGCGCGCCGCGTCACCGTGCCGATCGAGGCGCTGGCGGAGGGCACGCGCCGCGTGGCCGAGGGCGATCTCGACCATCGGGTCGACGTCGCCGCCGACGACGAGCTCGGCGTGCTGGTCGAGTCGTTCAACCGCATGACCGGCGAGCTGCGCGACAACCACCTCCTGCTTGAGGCCAAGAACGAGGAGCTGGTCCAGATCAATCAGCGCCTCGATGACGAGCGCAGCCTCATCTCCACCGTGCTCAAGAACGTCGCCGCCGGCGTCATCTCGGTCGACCAGGAAGGCCGCGTCTTCACCTGCAACGACGCCGCGCTCGCGATGCTCCACCAGTCCGAGTCGGAGTTACTCGGGCGCCCGCTCGAAGAAGCCTGGGGCGACGCCGAGCGCGGCAAGCTGCGCGAGCTCCACCGCCGCGCCCGCGGCCGCATCCGGCGCGAGGTGCAGCTGCGTCTGGGCGGCGAGTGGAAGACGCTCGAGGTGGGCATCACGCCGCTCCAGGATCCAGCGGGAGTGGCGACCGGGCACGTGATCGTGCTCGAAGACCTGACCGAGCTGATCCAGGCGCAGAAGCTCGCCACCTGGAACGAGGCGGCGCGGCGCGTCGCGCACGAGATCAAGAACCCGCTCACGCCGATCCGCCTCTCCGCCGAGCGGCTGCTCAAGAAGTACCGCGAGGGCGACCCCGGTCTCGGCACAGCGCTCGAGGACGGTGTCAAGACCATCGTGCGCGAAGTGGCGTCGATGAAGCAGATGGTCGACGAGTTCTCGCGCTTCGCCCGCATGCCGCGGCCGCAGCCGACCGAGGTCGACCTCGAAGAGCTGATGCGCGAGACGCTCCAGCTCTACCGCGACGTCAAGCCCGGCGTCGAGCTGGCGTGGACCGTGACGTCCGAGGCGCGCCGCGCCCGCTTCGACAAGGAGCAGCTGCGCGGCGTGCTGATCAACCTGCTCGACAACGCGGTGGAGGCCACCACGGTGCCCGGCTCGGTCGACGTGCGCGCCTTCGGCAACAACGGCTCGGTGGTGCTGCAGGTCCGTGACAGCGGGCCGGGGATCAGCGACGAGGCCAAGGAGAAGCTGTTCCTCCCCTACTATTCGACCAAGGGACGCGGCTCCGGTCTCGGCCTCGCCATCGTCCATCGCGTGGTCACCGACCACGGCGGCACCATCCGGGTGGAGGACAATCGGCCGAACGGCACAGTCTTCACGATCGAGCTTCCACAGGGCTAGCTGAGAGCAATGGACCACATCCTCATCGTCGACGACGAGGCGGGCATCCGCTCGACCCTGGGAGAGATCCTCCGCGACGAGGGCTACAGCACCACGCTCGCCTCGAGCGTCGAGGAGACCAGAAAGCAGCTCCAGCGCGGCTTCTACGACCTCGCCATCCTCGACATCTGGCTGCCCGACGGTGACGGGCTCGACCTCCTCACCGAGATGCGTCGCGACCACGCCGAGACGCCGGTGCTCATGATCTCCGGCCACGCCTCGATCGACACCGCGGTCAAGGCGCTCCATCAAGGCGCCTACGACTTCCTGGAGAAGCCGCTCTCGCTCTCGCGCGTCCTGGTCACCGTGCAGAATGCGCTCGACCACTCGCGGCTAGCGCGCGAGCTGCGCCAGCTCGAAGAGCGCTTCGACAAGAGCGAGGTGCTGGTCGGCGACAGCGAGGTGATGCAGCGGCTGCGCCACGACCTCAAGACCGCGGCGCAATCGGAGAGCCGCATCCTGATCACCGGCGAGAACGGCACCGGCAAGGAGCTGGTGGCGCGCCAGATCCATCGGCTGTCGCGCCGTCGCGACAAGCCGTTCATCGAGGTCAACTGCGCCGCCATCCCCGAGGAGCTGATCGAGAGCGAGCTGTTCGGCCATCGCAAGGGCGCGTTCACCGGCGCCGTCTCCGATCGCCGCGGCCGGTTCGAGCAGGCGGACGGCGGCACGCTCTTCCTCGACGAGATCGCCGACATGTCGATGAAGACGCAGGCCAAGGTGCTGCGCGCGCTCGAAGAGCAGCGCTTTCAGCGCGTGGGCGGCGCCGACCTGGTCTCGGTCGACGTGCGCGTGCTGGCCGCGACCAACCGCGATCTCGAGGAGGAGATCAAGACCGAGCGCTTCCGCCACGATCTCTTCTTCCGGCTGGCGGTGATCCCGATCCACGTGCCTCCATTGCGCGATCGTCCCGAGGACGTGCCGCTCTTGGCGCAGCACTTCCTCAACCACTTCGCGCAGGAGCTCGGGCGGCGACCCAAACGGCTCGAGGCCGAGGCGCGCGCGATGCTCCAGAGCTACGCCTGGCCCGGCAACGTGCGCGAGCTGCGCAACGTGATGGAGCGCATGATGATCATGGTCGACGCCCCAGCCATCGCGCCCGAGAACCTGCCGCCCGGTATGCGGCGCCCGCGCGAGCAATCAACGCCGGGGGGCACGGCCGAGATACCGACCGGCAACGACTTCGCATCGCTCAAGGAGGCGCGCGACGCGTTCGAGAGCGACTTCATCCGCCGCAAGCTGGCCGAGCACGACGGCAACGTGAGCCGCACCGCGGAGGCGCTCTCGATCCAGCGCAGCCATCTCTATCGCAAGTTGCGCGCGTACGGCATCGAAGTCGATCGACGCGACGGCGAACGCAAGGAAAGGTAGCGACGGAGCGCCGCGTATAATCGCGGCATGGTCGCTCCCGCATCGGCAGGCTCGCCGCGCGCCGACCTCGAGCGTGACGTCAAGGAGGCGCTGCGCGCGCGCGACAACGAGCGCCTGCAGACGCTGCGCATGCTGCTCGCCGAGATCAAGAACAAGTCGATCGAGCTCGGGCGCGATCCCGACCGCGACGAGTTCACCGGCCTGGTGCGCAAGGGGATCAAGCAGCGCCAGGAGGCCGCGCAGCAGTACGAGCAGGGCAAGCGCCCCGAGCTCAGGGACAAAGAGCTGCGCGAGATCGGATATCTCGAGTGCTACCTTCCGGCGCAGGCGTCGGAGGACGATCTGCGCCAGGCGATCCGCGAGCTGGTGGCAGAGCGCGGCCTCTCCGGCCCGAGCGGGATCGGGCCGGTGATGAAGGAGATGATGAAGCGCTTCGGCGGCGCCGCCGACGGAGCGATGGTCAATCGCCTCGCGCGGGAGATCCTCTCTCCCTGACCCAGATCGACCCGCTGTCTCTCCCCTCACGCCGTGTCGTGGTCGGCACCGCGGGCCACATCGACCACGGCAAGACCGCTCTGGTCGAGGCGCTCACCGGCATCAACTGCGATCGATGGGAAGAGGAGCGCGTCCGCGGCATCACCATCGACATCGGCTTCGCGCATCTGGTCGAGGGCGACGTCCAGCTCGGGTTCGTCGACGTCCCCGGCCACGAGCGCTTCGTCCACAACGCGCTGGCCGGGCTGGGCGGCATCGATCTGATGATCCTGGTGGTGGCGGCGGACGAGGGCGTGATGCCGCAGACGCGCGAGCACCTCGCGATCTGCGCGCTGCTCGGCATCCCCGCCGGCGTGGTCGCCCTCACCAAGATCGATCTGGTC
>DATAFT010000282.1:0-2180 GCA_036257295.1 Thermoanaerobaculia bacterium | reverse complement strand
CGGCTGTAGAACTCGACCACCAGGTGCTCGTCGCACACCACCGGCACTTCAGTGCGCGGCGGCACGTACTCGAGGCGAGCCGTGTACCCGGTGTCGTCGACTGCGAGGTAGGGCGGGATCGCGGTGGTGAGCACGCCTTCGTTGAAGGAGCGCAGCTTGCGGCTCGCTTCCTTGACCGAGATGGTATCGCTCGGCTTCACCCGGTAAGAGGGGCTCTTCACGATCTTGCCGTTGACCAGGATGTGGCGATGAGCGACCACCTGGCGGGCCTGGTAGATGGTGCGCGCGAAGCGGGCGCGCAGGACCAGCGCGTCGAGGCGGGTCTCGAGCGACTGCAGCAGTGTCTCACCGGTCAGACCCTTGCGGCGGGTCGCATGGCGGAAGTAGTTGCGGAGCTGGCGCTCGCTGATGTTGTACTGGAAGCGTAGCCGCTGCTTCTCGATGAGCTGCGTGCCGTAGGGGGACAGCCGGCGCCGGCGCCGGAAGCCATGCTGCCCCGGCGGGTAGGGCTTCTTCTCCAGGAACTTGTCCGCCTTGGGCGTGAGCGACACGCCGAGCTTGCGCGAGAGCCTGACCTTGGGACCGGTGTAGTTCAACTAACGCTCCTTAGTACCTTGTCTCGTTCTCCACGGGTCGGCGCGCTTCCGCCTTACCGTGTCAGGGCCCTCAAATTCGCCGCGCTGTCCAGAGAATACGGGCGGGGCTCCAGAGCCGGCGTATTTTGCCACAGGAACGCACCACCAGTCACCATGCAAGCGAAGAGTGAGCGAGACGCCTTGCTTCCCGAGCTCTTGGTAGCTACAATCTTCTCGAGGTGGCTACATGCCTCGACGCAAGGTGATCGGGATTCGCGAGCTGAAGAACGACCTCTCCAGGATCGTGGGAGAGATCGCCGAGTCCGGGGGGGAATACGTCGTGACGAATCGAGACCAGCCGAAGGCGGTGCTACGCCCTTGGCGCGAGGAAGACCACCAGGAAGCGCGAGCGGCGAAGGCCGCCGAGATCATGGAGAGGATTCGGCGGATGGCTCGGCGGGTAGCGGAGGCCACGGTTACCGACGAAAGCGCGGCAGAAATCGTCTCCGAGCAGCGGCGCTGACGTGCCGGTCGTCGACGCCAGCGTCTGGGTTGCGATCAACCGCGACACCGATCCGGCGCACTCGCGGTGTATGGCCTGGCTCGATTCAGTCCTGGATTCGAACGACCGCTTGGTCGCACCGACGCTGTTGGTCGCGGAGGTGGCGGGGGCGCTGCGGAAGCTCACTCGCCAGCAAGCCGTCGCTTCTGCGGTGGTCGAGGAGCTCTTCGCGCTCGGGGCCGTCGAGTTGATCCCCCTGGACCGCGAGCGCGCGCGGCGCGCAGCCGCACTGGCGGCGGCGAGCGGAGTGCGCGGAGCGGACGCGGTCTACTTGGCGCTCGCGCAGGAGCTCGTGGAGAATCTCGTCACTCTCGATCGACTGCAGGCCGAGCAGGGCGCGAAGCTGGTAGAGATTCGGACGCCCTAAAGCGGCTCGAACCTCGCCGAAAAGTGCCGCAACGACGCCGGCTCCTCGACGATCCGCAGCCCCCGTAGCTCCGCCCGCCTCGCCGCCACCCGCTCGACCACCTCGATCACGTAGTCGATGTGGCTCTGGGTGTAGACCCGCCTCGGCACCGCCAGTCGCACCAGATCCATCGCCCCCGGCTCTTCCGACCCGTCGGGCCGCCGCCCGAACATCACCGTGCCGATCTCGCAGCCGCGCACGCCACCCTCGCGGTAGAGCTCGACCGCGATCGACTGGCCGGGGTACTCGAGCGGCGGCACCTGCGGCAGCATCGCGCGCGCATCGATGTAGACGGCGTGGCCACCGACCGGCAGCACGATCGGGACCTCCGCGCGCTCGAGCGCCTCGCCGAGGTAGGCGGTCGAGCGGATGCGGTATTGCAGATAGTCGTGATCGACCACTTCGCGCAGACCCTGCGCGATCGCCTCGAGGTCTCGCCCGGCGAGGCCGCCGTAGGTGGGGAAGCCCTCGGTGAGGATCAGGTTGTCGCGACACCGGTGCGCGAGATCGTCGTCGTCGAGAGCGAGCCAGCCGCCCATGTTGGCGAGCCCGTCCTTCTTGGCCGACATCGTCATCCCCGAAGCACACGCGGCCATCTCGCGGACGATGTCGCGCACCGACCGATCGGCGTAGCCCA
>DATAFT010000225.1:0-6988 GCA_036257295.1 Thermoanaerobaculia bacterium | reverse complement strand
GCGTCGGTCTCGAACAGGACGCTCTGGTCGAACAGGATGTCGTAGATGCGGATGGCGCCCTGCTCGCGCAGCTCGACGTCGTTGGCCCAGGGCGAGCCGGCGTGGATCGAGTGGCCGAGCGCGTGGTGGGTGTCGTGGTAGAGGTTGGCGCCGGTCGACACGATCCAGTCGACGAACCCGGCCTCGATCAACGGCACCAGGCACGAAGTGGCGAACCCTGGCGGCGTGAGCGCTCCCGAGAGCGAGAGCGCCACGGTGACGTCAGGTGCCAGGATCTCGCGGCGCAGCAGTTGGGCCGCTTCGCGCAGGCGGGCCGAGTTGTACGCCGTGAACACGCGGTCGACCAGATCGGTCAACGACTCTTTGCCGGTGATCGCCGGCGGCAGGATGCGGGGTCCGGACAGTGCTGATTTGGCCATCGAAAAGAGCCTCGCTCGAAGGGTCCGCTAGCATAGTCCGAGTGAGCTCATCGCGCGACGCGAATCTCCCACTCTTCGGTGGTCGCGGCTCGTCGGCGCCCGCCGAGCGACGGCAGAAGCCGCCGGCCAACGCGCCGCTCGCCGAGCGCATGCGGCCCCAGACGCTCGACGAAGTGGCAGGTCAGCGGGCGGTGGTCGGCCCCGATGGTTTCCTTCGTCACGCCATCGCCGAGGACCGCGTGCCGTCGCTCGTGTTCTGGGGTCCGCCCGGCAGCGGCAAGACCACGCTCGCTCGCATCCTCGCGACCGCGACTCGCTGCAACTTCGTCCCGTTCTCCGCCGTCACCTCCGGCATCAAGGAGATCAAGGAGGTGATGCGCGACGCCGCGCACCTGCGCTCGGTCGAGGGACGGCGCACGCTCCTCTTCGTCGACGAGATCCATCGCTTCAACCGCGCGCAGCAGGACGCGTTTCTTCCCTACGTCGAGCGTGGCGACATCGTGCTGGTGGGCGCCACCACCGAGAACCCGTCGTTCGAGCTCAACTCGGCGTTGCTGTCGCGCTGTCGCGTGGTGGTGCTCGAGCCGCTCTCGATCGCGGACCTGGTGAGCCTGCTCGAGCGCGCGTTGGCCGATCGCGAGCGTGGTCTCGGGGGCGCTTCGGTCGGTGCCGCGCCCGCAGCGCTGGAGTCGATCGCGCAACTCGCCTCGGGCGATGCGCGGCGCGCGTTCAACCTGCTCGAGATGGCGGTGGCCGACACGCCGCGCGGCGGCGCGCTCGACGCCGAGACCGTGGCGCGCGTGTCGCAGCGCAAGGTACTCCTCTACGACAAGGCCGGCGAGGAGCACTTCAACCTGATCTCGGCGCTCCACAAGTCGCTGCGCGAGAGCGATCCCGATGCCAGCCTCTACTGGCTCGAACGCATGCTCGAGGCCGGCGAGGATCCCACCTACGTGGCGCGCCGCATGTTGCGCTTCGCCGCCGAGGACATCGGCCTCGCCGATCCGCAAGCGTTGACCGTCGCGCTGCATTGCTGGGAGACCTTCGATCGATTGGGACCGCCGGAGGGTCTGATCGCGCTGGCGCAGGCGGCGATCTATCTAGCTCTCGCGCCCAAGAGCATCGCCGTCACGCGCGCCGAGGGCGCGGCGCGGCGAGCGGTGGCGGAGCATCCCGCCGAGCCGGTGCCGCTCGCGATCCGCAACGCGCCGACGCCGCTCATGGGCGAGCTCGGCTATGGCCGCGACTACGTGTACGCGCCCGACACCGAGGAGGGAATGGCCGGGCTCGAATGTCTACCCGACGCGGTGCGCGGGCAGCGCTTCTACCATCCGACCGAGCACGGCTTCGAGGCCGAGCTGCGCCGGCGCGGCGAGGCGCTCGACGCGTTGCGCGCCAGGCTGCGCGCTCGCGCGCTCGGCCGAGGCGGCGATTGAAGACACGGTTTCAGATCAGCGTCTGCAGATAGGTCTCGATCGTCGACGCGTCGCAACGGCTGCAACCGTTGGCGTTGACCGCGCCGCTGGTGAGCGTCGTGCCGGTGAAGCCGAAGAGGAAGCGCAGGATCAAGAGTCCATCCGTGAGTGGGCTCATCGTGCCGTCGCCGTCGATGTCGTAGAGCCGGGGCACGGCGAAGCGCTGGGCGAAGATCCCTTCGTTCGAACCGTCCTGCCCTGTGCTCTGCCAGGCGATGACGAAATCTCCAGCGGCTCTTGCGGTCACCGCCGGCGCGGTTTGGGACCCGGTCGTGTAGACAGTGACCTGAAACTCGTTCGCCACGGCGGCGCCCACGCTCGAGAAGCGGCGAGCGAACACGCCGTAGTCCGAGCTGTCCTGGAGGTTGCTGCGCCAACTGACGACGAAGTCGCCGCCGGCTCCGGCCGCGACGGATGGATAGCCCTGCGCGCCGCTGGTGTAGGTGTTGACCCTGAACTCACTCGCGAGGGCTGCGCCCGCGCTCGAGAAGCGTCGGGCGAAGACGCCGAGGCCCGAGCCGTCCTGGCCGTTGCTCAGCCATGTCACGACGAAGTCGCCGTCCGAGTCGACTGCGACCGAAGAATTGTTCTGCGTGCCTGTCGTGTAGGTGTTGACTCGAAACTCGTTCGCCAGGCCCTCGCCGGCACTCGAGAAGCGGCGGGCGAAGACGCCGGCGACGGAGCCGTCCTGGCCGAAGCTGCTCCAGGCGATGACGAAGTCGCCGGCGCCTCGGACCGCCACCGAGGGGCCGAACTGAGGGTTGATCGTGTAGGTGCTGACCTGGAACTCGCTCGCGAGAGCCGCGCCATCGCTCGAGAAGCGGCGGGCGAAGACACCGAAGTCGTCGCCGTCCTGGAGGTTGCTGCGCCAGGCGATGACGAAGTCGCCGTCGGAATCGGCGGCCACCGCCGGACTGTCCTGAAGGCCGCTGCTGTAGCTGTTGACCTGGAACTCGCTGGCGAGGGCCGCGCCCGCGCTCGAGAAGCGACGGGCAAAGACACCACCGTAATTCGACCCGTCCTGGCCTTCGCTCAACCAGGCGACTACGAAGTCGCCGTCGGCGTCGGCCGCCACCGCGGGATCGAACTGGTCATCGGCCGTGTACGCATTGGTCTGGATCTCGACCCCGAGCGCCACACCCGCGCTCGAGAAGCGGCGAGTGAAGACGCCGAAGCTCGAGCCGTCCTGGCCGGTGCTGCGCCAGGCGACGACGAAGTCGCCGTCGGAGGCGGCGGCCACTGCTGGAGTTGACTGCCCGCCAGGCGTGTAGGCATTGACCTGGAGCTCGGCGCCGAGCCGCCGCGCGGCGCCGTCGCCCGGTTGCATCCCGCCCGCCAGCAGGAAGGGCTCGACGTCCTGCGCCGTGCAGCGTGTGCAACCGTTGGTGTTGATCGCGCCGCTGGTCAGCGTCGCGCCGGTGAAGCCGAAGAGAAAGCGCAGCATCAGCAGGCCGTCGGTCAAGGCTCCGACCAGGCCGTCGCCGTCGATGTCGAGGGCGTTCTGTCCTGCGAAACGCTGCGCAAATACGCCGTAGTCCGAGCCATCCTGGAGGTGGCTCCGCCAGATCACCACGAAGTCGCCAGCGGCGGCTGCCGCCACCGAGGGCTCCGCTTGAAAGCTCGAGGTATGAGTGTTCACCTGGAACTCGCTCGCCAGTGCCGCTCCGGTGTTCGAAAAACGGCGGGCGAAGACGCCGCTGGACGAGCCGTCCTGGCCAGTGGCTTGCCAAGTGATGACGAAATCTCCTGCGACTCCCGCCACGGCGGGAAGGGACTGGTAGCCGCTGGTACGGGTGCTGACTTGGAACTCGCTGGCCAGCGGGGCGCCCGCGCTCGAGAAGTGACGGGCGAAGACGCCGTAGCCATCGCCATCCTGGAATCTGCTGCCCCAGGCGATGACGAAGTCGCCAGCGCCTCCTCCCGCCACGGCTGGGCGGGTCTGGGAGTCGGGCGTATGAGTGTTGACCTGGAACTCGCTCGCCAGCGCGGTGCCCGCGCTCGAGAAACGGCGAGCGAAGACGCCGAAGAGCGACCCGTCCTGCCCATTGCTCTGCCACGCCACGACAAAGCCACCGGAGGCTGCTCGCGCGATCGAGGCATATCGCTGGGAGCCCGTGGTGTAGGCGTTGACCTGGAGCTCGCTCGCCAGGGGCGCGCCGACGCTCGTGAAGCGCCGGGCGAAGATGCCGTAGTTGTCGCCGTCCTGTCCGACGCTCCCCCAGGCGACGACGAAGTCACCGGAGGGTAAGAAGGTCAGCGAGGGATACGCCTCTGAACCTTGAGTGTGGGTGTTGATCTGGAACTCGCTGGCCATCGCGGCGCCCGCGCTGGTGAATCGGCGTGCGAACACGCCGAAGCTCAAACCGTCCTGGTTGAAGCTCGACCAGGCGACGACGAAGTTGCCGGAGGGTGCTGCCGCTACGTTGGGATGGGCCTGCAGGGCGCTGGTGTAGCTATTGACCAGAAACTCGCTCGCCAGAACCGCGCCGGCGCTCGAGAAGCGACGAGCGAAGACGTCCGACTCCTCTTCGTCCTCGTCCCATACGTGTTGCCAGGCGATGACGAAGTCACCATCGGCATCGACGGCTACCGAGGTGTCGGACTGTCTGCCCGTCGTGTATTGGTTGACTTGGAATTCACCGCCTAGACGAATCTCCTCGGCGACTACCGCGGCCGGCGCCACGACCCCGAGCGCGGCGAGCCGACTCCATAGCGAGAGCCAACGAGTCACTGACCGAGGTCCGTACACCGACGGGCGGCGGCGGCCGTGCATGAGCGCTCCCCCTATTGCCTGGGGAGCAGTATAGGGATTTACTCGCGGCGGGCTTCGCGCGAAACGCTCTCGTCGAGGACGCGCAGGACGTCGCGCTTGGTCAGGAGCTCGGGAAAGAGATGCGGCTCGGCGCCGGGTCGGTAGAGCAGGTAGAACGGGATCGAGTAGCGGCCGAAGTCGGCGAGGAAGCGCGCGATCTCCTCGTTCTGGTTGGTCCAGTCGGCGCGCATCGGCACCACTTGGAGGCGGGCGAACGCGGCGATGACCTCGCGCGTCTCGAGGATCAACCGCTCGTTCGCCTTGCAGGTGAAGCACCAGTCCGCAGTGACGTCGACGAACACCAGGCGACCGTCGCGGGCGAGAGTCTCCGCCTGCGCGCGGTCGAACGCCGTCCAGCCGATGGCGCCGCCCGGCGGCGCGCGCTCGACGTCGATCGCGACTGGCGTCGCACGAGCCGCGAGAAAGAGCGTGCCGGCGATCGCGGCCAACGCGCCGCCGCGCCCGATAACCCGCGCCACTCGCGAGCCCATCGGGTCGCCGCCGAACCAGACCAGCATCGACAGGACGAGGAGACCGACCTCGATCGCCGCCAGCCGCTCCGGGCTCACCTGCGACGACAGCACGTAGAGCAGCCAGATCGCAGCGCCCGCGAGCAGGAAGCCGAGCACCACCTTGAGCTTGACCATCCAGGCGCCGGGCCGCGGCAGCCGCGCGACGCTGCCCGGCACCGCCGCCATGAACAGATAGGGGAGCGCCATGCCGACGCCGATCGCGGTGAACACCGCGAGGATGACGCCGGCGCTCTGCGACAAGCCGAAGCCCACGGCGGTGCCGAGGAACGGCGCCGAGCAGGGCGTCGCCATCAGAGTCGCGAACAGGCCGGTGACGAAGTGGCCGAGCACACCGTGGTGGGCACCGCCTGCGTCGAAGCGCGACAGCGCGCGAGGCAGCGGCACCTCGAACACGCCCCACAGATTGAGGCAGAAGAGAACCACCACGATGGCGAGGAAGACGACGAACGCCGGGTTCTGGAACTGCACGCCCCAGCCCACGAGCCCCCCAGCGGCGCGCACGCCGATCGCGACCAGCGCGAGCGCGATGAACGACGCCACGATCCCGGCCGAGGTGGCGAGACCACCCGTCGCGATCGCGCGTCGATCCTGACCCGCGTGCTGCAGGATCCCGACCAGCTTGAGCGACAGCACCGGCAGCACGCACGGCATGGCGTTGAGGATGAGCCCACCGAGGACGCCGAGCAGCAGCTTGCCGAGCAGATCGCCGAACGAGATTCCTGCCGCGCGAGCGGGTGCCGACGCTGCGATCGCCGGTCGCGATTCGACCGACGCGGCTGCGGCGCCGCTCCCGTTCGCGCCCGATCCAGAAGGCGGCGCGGCGGCGCCATCGCCGGCGACTGCAACGAAGAGCTCCTCGTTGGTGGCCTCGCCGTCCTCGCCCAACGGCAGGACCAGGGTCGCAGTGGCGTCGCGCGGCGGCAGACACTGCCGATCGTCGCAGGCTTGATAGTGGAGGGTCGCAACGATCTCGGCGGCGTCTTCCTTCCAGTCCGCCGGGATCGCAACCGTCGCCAGGAAGCGGACCTTGCCCTCGTACACGGCGAGCGGCTGATCGGGCTCGAACTGCGCGGTCCACATCCGGTGCGGCGGATACTCGATCTTCGCTTCGGCCCAACCGTCGGGTAGATCGAGCGTGAGGACGGTGGGGATCAGATAGTCGAGGCTGGGCGTGTGGCTCTGGATGTGCCAGCCCTGCTCGACCTGAGCCATCGCGGCGATTCGCGCCGTCTCGCCGCCGCGATAGGCACTGCGGTCGGAGGCGAGCTCGAGCCGCGCTTTCTCCAGTGCGGGACGTTGCGCGTCCACCACCAGGTGGAGCGCAGCGACGACCAGTGCGACGGCGAGCCAGCGGCGCCGGACGCGATTCACGCGCAGCCCTCGAGCGACTTCAACCGCTTCTGCTCTTCGCGCGCGAGACCGACCAGCGTTCCCTGCGGGTGCTCCGCGATGAAGTGGTCGATCGCCTGCCGCGCTTCGGCGCAGGCCGAGGCGTCGCGCGCGAGGTAGAACGACAGCAGGTCGATGCGCTCGGCGAGCTCGTCGTTGTCGATCCTGACCGCCGACTTCTTGGCGGCCGCCGTTGCTCTGCGCGCGGCCGCCAGGTCGTGCCCGAGCCGCAGCGAGTCGGCGTAGTAGTAGTGGTTCCAGGCGACCTCTTCCTCGTTGTCGCCACCGCGCTCGATGAGCTCCCGATAGAGCACGGCCGCTCGGGCACCGTCGCGGCGCGCGTGCAGCTCGTCGGCGAGG
>DATAFT010000181.1:0-2763 GCA_036257295.1 Thermoanaerobaculia bacterium | reverse complement strand
CCGAGAATGGTGGTTACGACCCAGCGAGGGACAGCATGACGCGGAACACCCGAGTGCTCATCGCATCCGTACCGAAGGGTCCGCTCGGGCCCGAGCATTTCGAGGTCGAGGACGCCCACGCCCCAGAGTGCGGCGAGGGGCAGGTGCTGTGCCGCACCGTGGCGCTGACGATCGGCGCGGGGCAGCGCGCCGGCCTGCAGGGCAGCGCGAGCTACGCCGGCGCACCGAAGGTCGGCGGCGTGATGGGCGGGACCGGCGTCGCGCGCGTCGAGGCGTCGCGGGCTGCCGGATTCGCACCGGGCGATCTCGTCGTGGCGCCCACCGGCTGGCAGACACTTTCCGTGCACGCGCCCTCGGCGCTGCGCGGCGTTCCGGCCGGCGCCGATCCGGCGCTTCACCTCGGTGTTCTCGGCACCAACGGTCTCACCGCCTACTTCGGGCTGCTCGACATCGGACGTCCCGAAGCCGGCAACACCGTAGTCGTCTCCGCCGCGGCGGGGTCGGTCGGTCACGTCGTCGGCCAGATCGCGAAGCTTCGCGGATGCCGCGTCGTCGGCGTCGCCGGATCGGCGGCGAAGTGCGGCGTCCTGACGGGCGAGCTCGGCTTCGACGTCGCTCTCAACTACAAGGACAACGACTTCCGCGACGCGTTCAAGGGAGCCACCCCCGATCGAATCGACGTCTACTTCGACAACACCGGCGGGGACATCCTCGGTAGCGCGCTGTTCCGCATGAAGACGCACGGCCGCATCGTCTGCTGCGGCGCCGTCAGCCAGTACGACACCGCCAACCCCGCCGGCAGCCCGCGCGGCCTTCCCGGTCTGCTCGTCAACAACCGGGTCCGGATGGAGGGCTTCCTCGTCTTCGACTACGCGGACCGCTACGACCAGGCGCGCGCCGAGCTCCTGCGCTGGATCGAGCGCGGCGAGCTGGTCCCGCGCGTCACCGAGTTCGAGGGGCTCGAGTCCGCGCCGAAGGCGTTCGTCGAGCTCCTCCGCGGCGACACGGTAGGTACGACGATCGTCCGGGTCCACTGACGAGCTGCGCGACTAGGAAGGAATCGGACACCCCTCCCGCGTCGTCCGCTCGGCGAACAGCACCCGCATGCGCTCCGTGAGCGGACCGATCCCACCGCCCCCGATCGAGCGACCATCGATCTCGAGCACCGGCGTGAGCTCCCCCATGGTGCCGGTGGCGAACACCTCATCGGCGGCGTAGAGCTCGCTCAACGACACGCGACGCTCGATCGCGGAGATGCCGGCGCCGGTGGCGATCTCGAGCACGATGGCTCGCGTGATGCCGGGCAGGCAGTGATCGGCAGTCGGTGTGATCAGGACGTCGCGCGCTACCAGGAACAGGTTGGTCGCGTTGGTCTCGGCGACGTAGCCCTCGACGTCGAGCATCACCGCGTCGTCGACGCCCGCGTGGTTGGCCTCGATCTTGGCCAGGATGTTGTTGAGCAGGTTGTTGTGATGGATCTTCGAGTCGAGGCACTGCGGCGGGTTGCGCCGCCACGACGACGTCACCAGTCGGATGCCGCGCCGGTCGTAGACCGGCGGCTTCCACTCGGCGAGCACGATCAGGCACGGCCCCGACCGGTTGAGCGCCGGGCTCATTCCACTGGTGACCTTCTCGCCACGCGTCAGCGTGAGGCGGATGTGCACGCCGTCGCGCATGCCGTTCGCCTTCAGGGTGTCGAAGATCGCGGCCTCGACTTCCGCGCGCGTCGGCACCTGCTCGAAAGCGAGGGCGCGCGCAGAAGCGAACAAGCGATCGAGATGGCGATCGAGCGCGAACACGCGCCCATCGTAAACGCGCAGCCCCTCCCAGCAGGCGTCTCCGCCCTGCACCGAGCTGTCGAACACCGAGACCTTCGCGTCGGCGCGCTCGACCAGACGGCCGCCGACGTGGACCCAGAGATTGGCGTTGCGTGGATCGGGCAGCGCGCTGCTCATGAAGTGGCGCGGGAGGCGCCGCGTGCCGCGATCGCGCACTCGAGCAGACGGTCGTAGTAGGGCGTGCATTCCTCGATCAGGGATCGCACCCGCTCGGAAACGGGCGCGCGGGTCTGGCCCATCCCCGGTTGGGGCGCGGGGGGCGGCCGATAGGGCTCGAACCCGGTCGAGCGGTGGACGTTGTCGTACCAGTGCGGCGCCCAGACGCCATCCTCTGGCCGAGGTCCGGACTGCCACCGCAGCATGGCCTCGTCGAAGCGCAGCCCCAGGCGCCGGCACAGCTCGCCGAGCACCGAGCGCGGATCGAGCAGCAGCTCGCGCGCGTCGAGCACCGGCGGATCCTGGCCCATCGAGCGCAGCTCGTCGTGAAGGTCGACCAACATCGCGTAGCCGGTGTCGCGCATCGTGGGCTCGGCCAGATGGAGGGCGAGCGACGGCACCATCTCGCGCGGATCGCGGGTGAGCAGCACGTTGGCGCAGCGACCGAGAAACGAGCGGTCGAGCTCGACCAGATGGTGCGCCATCTGCTTGAAGAAGATCACCTCTCGATCGCAGGGACCCAGGATCACATCACGAACCACGCGCTCGCCGTCCTGATCGAGGCTTCGTAAGACGTCGTCGCGACCAGGATGGTCGGCGCCGGAAACCCTCAGGTAGTGCGCGTAGAGCGGCTCGTCGACCACCCGCGTGTCGGCGCGCTGCGCGAACGAGTACATCAGCGCCGTCGACACGTTGCGCGGCCCGGACCACAGGTTGACGCGCAGCGGGCTCATCGAGGCGGGGAGTAGGGCGCCGGCCGGTCGTTCAT
>DATAFT010000171.1:0-3339 GCA_036257295.1 Thermoanaerobaculia bacterium | reverse complement strand
CCGTCGGTGATCTCGCGCACGGCGAACCCGCCGGCGGTGACGGTGGCGGTGTCGACCAGCCCTCGACTCTGATCGTTGGTGATGAGCCCGACGCGCCGGCCGCGCGCGGACAGCAGCTCGGCCAGCCGCACCATCGCGGTGGTCTTGCCGGCGCCGAGGAATCCGCCGACGGTGATGTAGGTAGCGCTCATCGTTGCTCGCGCCATCGAAGAGAGAGGCTTGAATCGACTAGTCTAGCTTCCGATGAATGCGATCGTCTCGCTCTGTCTCACGACGGTCCTCGCGGTTCCGGCGCTGGCCGAGGAGCCTCTCTTCGTCCCCGCCATCGACGGCGACTGGTGGCAGGTCGCCGGCAACCCCGACCTCGGCGAACTGACCGCTCCCGATCAGGAGCCGGTCGACTTCGCCGTCTGGCAGGCGGCCGACGGCACCTGGCAGCTCCAGTCGTGTATCCGCAAGACCAAGGAGCCGGGCCGCGGTCGGCTGTTCCATCGTTGGGAAGGCGGGCGCTTGACGGATCGCGACTGGAAACCGATCGGAATTGCGATGCGGGCCGAGCCCGCGCTCGGCGAGACGCTGGGCGGACTCCAGGCGCCGTTCGTCTTCCGCGTGGGGGACGCCTTCCAGATGTTCTTCGGCGACTCCCAGAACATCGCCCGGGCGCGCAGCGCCGACGGTAAGACGTTCGAGCGACAGCCGCAGCGCGGAATCAGTGGCCTGTTCGGCGACGGTCCACAAGCGAACACCCGCGACCCCATGCTGCTCGACATCGGTGGCACCTGGCACGCCTACTACACCGCGTCGCTCTACACCGGAAGCGAGCGCCGCGTGGGCGCGATCTTCAGCCGCACCTCGCACGACCTCAACCGCTGGTCGGCGCCGACTCTGGTGGCGATCGGCGGGCAGGCCGGTCACGATGGGGGCGCGATGGAGTGCCCGTTCGTGGTGAAGGTGGACGACTGGTACTACCTGTTCACGACACAGCTCTATCGCAACCCGTCGACCAACGTGTATCGCTCGAAGGACCCGCTCTACTTCGCGATCGAGGACGACGCCGGACTGGTCGCGACTCTTCCGGTCGCCGCTCCCGAGATCTTCGAGCACGAAGGGAGGTTCTACGTCGCCGCGCTGATGCCGAACCTCGACGGCACCCGCATCGCGCCGCTGGCTTGGAAGGAAAAGGGTTCCTAACGCCGCCCGTCTGATCGTCACGGCGGCCCGGGACGGCCGATGCGCCTGCGCTCGGTGATCTCGGGATCGTCCGTGGCGATGTCGAACGCGGGGCCCGGCACCACCGACCGCGCCAGCTCCGTCATCTGCCGGCGCAGGCGATCGACGATCTCCGGATGCTCTCCGGCGACGTTCGACGTCTCGGACGGATCGACGTCGAGATCGTAGAGCTCGGGAACCGCGGCGGCGCCCAGAACCTCGGCCGAGGTGAAGCTGCGGCCTTCGCTGCGCGTGCGCTCGAGGAAGGCTGCAATCGCCGCTTCATGGGCGCGTCCGGTGCCTTCGGCGGCGGTCTCGCGGAACTTCCATTTGCCCTCGCGCACCGCTTCGAGAAAGCCGCCCTTGAAGTAGTAGAGCGGATGATCGGAAGCGAGCGGCCGTCCCTCGAGCAGGGGGACGATGCTGCGACCGTCGAGCCGGTGGTCGGGCGGCGCCGCGATCCCGGCGAGCTCGAGCACGGTGGGGAAGAGATCGAGCGTGCTCGCGACGTCGGCGCGCACCTGTGCCGGCTCGATCCGCGACGGCCAACGCATGATGCAGGGCTCGCGCATGCCGCCCTCGTAGCTCGACCCCTTGCCGGCGCGCAGCAGACCGGCCGAGCCGGCTTGCAGCCCGCGGCTGATCGCCGGGCCGTTGTCGCTGGTGAAGAGAACCATGGTGTCGTCGTCGTGGCCGTTTTCCCGCAGCGCGCGCAGGATCTCGCCCACGCTCCAGTCGATGGTCTCGACGGCGTCGCCGTAGAGCCCGCGCCGCGACTTGCCGGCGAAGCGCTCCGAGGCGTAGAGCGGCAAGTGCGGCATGGTGTAGGCCAGGTAGAGGAAGAACGGCCGGTCACTCGACTCGCGAAGGAACCGCAGGGCCTCCTCGGTGTAGCGCTCGGTGAGAGTCCCTTGATCGACCTCGCCCGGCAGCGCCTGATCGTTGCGATAGAGGCGCAGCGGAACTTCGGTTCGAGGTGGCCGCATGTCGTTGCTGTAGAGCAGTCCGAAATAGCTCGAGAACCCGTTTTCGGTGGGCAGGAACGGACTGTGGTGTCCGAGGTGCCACTTGCCCACCGCCATGGTGCGATAGCCCTCGGCGCCGAGAGCTTCCGCCAGCGTCACTTCGCCGGCCGGGATTCCGGTGGTGTCTTCCGGAAAGAGAACGCGGTAGAGGCCGGAGCGATTGGGATAACGCCCGGTCAGGAGCGCGGCGCGCGACGGCGTGCACAACGGTGCGGCGTAGAACGAGGTCAGCTTCAGGCCTTCGGCGGCCATGCGATCGAGGTTGGGCGTCGCGATGGTGGGATGGCCGAAGGTGCCGAGATCGCCGTAGCCGAGGTCGTCGGCGAAGAGGATCACGAAGTTGGGCCGCGCGTTCTCCGCGGCGACGGCGGGTGCCATCGACGCCGACGCGAGGAGCGCGGCAGCGACCAGCGCACGAGTCACGGTCTTCATTGCCCGGAAGGTATCACTGGGTTGCGCGCGGCCGCGATCGGCGTAGAGTGTCGCTCCAGCGAAACGAGGAGACGCCGAGCATGAAGCGAGAGGACGAGCTCTGCTGCGGGCCCGGCTCGGACGAGTCGGCGGATGGGTGCTGCGGCAGCAGTCGACGGTCGTTCCTGAAGCAGGTGGCGACGATCGGCGTACTCACGCCCGGAGCCGGTGTGGGAATTGCCGCGGCAGCCGGAGCGGCGCAGCGCGGCGCGCTGGCGGCGAACGCCGAGCAAGGCGAGGCCGCGACGGCGCCGCGCGACCCGATAGCGCTGCCACGGACGCTTCGGGGTGATCAACTCGCGCAGGTAGCGTTTCCGCTCGGCGGCATCGGCACCGGCACCATCTCGCTCGGCGGGCGTGGCGAGCTGCGCGACTGGGAGATCTTCAACCGACCCGACCGCGGCTACGCGCCGATGTACGGCTTCGCCGCGCTGCGGGCTCGACCCGACGGCGGCGAGCCGATCGCGCGCGTGCTCGAGACCAAGCACCTGCCTCCCTACGAAGGGCAGTCGGGGCTCAACTGGCCGACGGCGCCGGGGATGCCGCGCTTCGACTCCTGCGTCTTCCATGGCGAGTATCCGTTCGCGCGCATCGACTTCACCGACCCACAGGTTCCGGTCGAGGTGAGCCTCGA
>DATAFT010000157.1:0-5231 GCA_036257295.1 Thermoanaerobaculia bacterium | reverse complement strand
CTCCTCAGCGTCCGCGGTATCGAGCGCCGCCGCCGCGCCCGTCATCGTGCTGGTGCGTCCGCAGCTCGCCGAGAACGTCGGCGCCGCGGCGCGCGCGATGCTCAACTTCGGTCTGAGGGAGCTGCGCATGGTGGCGCCGCGCCATCGCTGGCCGGACGCCGCCGCCTACCGCTCCGCCGCGGGCGCCGACTCGGTTCTCGATGGCGCTCGGGTGTACGCGACGACGGCGGCGGCGGTCTCCGATCTCGCGGTGGTCTATGCCGCGACCGCGCGACTGCGCGACATGGTGAAACCGCTGTCGGCGCCGCGCGAGGCGGCGCACGAGCTACGGCAAGCGGTGGCCGCCGGAGCGCGTGCGGGAGTTCTCTTCGGCCCGGAGCGCACCGGTCTCGACAACGACGACGTCGTCCTCGCGGCGCGCATCCTCCACGTGCCCTCCAACCCCGAGTTCTCCTCGCTCAACCTGGCACAGGCAGTGCTGGTGGTGGCGTGGGAGTGGTGGACGACGGGCTCCGATGCCGAGGTGCGTCCGCATCGCGATCCGCGGCCGCCCGAACGACCAGCGACCTACGAAGAGCTGTCCGAGCTCATGACCCGGCTCGAGACGGAGCTCGAGAACAAAGGCTTCTTCGAAGTGCCGGAGAAGCGGCCCGCGATGGAGAGGAACATCCGCAACGTCTTCACGCGCGCGTCCCTCACGCTGCAGGAGGTGAGGACGCTCCATGGCGTGGTGACGGCACTGCTGCGGCGCGGTCGGCCCGGACCCGGCGGCGGCGAGCCTTGAGCTTCAACCTTTGACTCGAAGCGGCCGCAGCAGCACCGTGCCGCGGCGACCGACCAGATCGACGTTCACCTTGCCGCGGCCGCCGACGGTCTCCGGCATCGTGAAGCCGATCTCGTAGTACCCCTCGAGCGTGTGCGCCAGACGCGCGGTCATCTGCAGCGGCTGGCGGAACGTCTTCTCGTAGGTGCCGCCGGTGTCCTCGGCGATCGTCTCGAGGCCGAGCTCGAGCGAGTGGTAGTCGGCCTGCGTCACGTCGAGCACGAAGACGGTGACGCGGGCGCGGGCCAGCACGGCGCGGGCGTCGGCGTAGTCGGGGGTCATGGTGACGGTGCCCGCGAAGTACTCGCCCAACCCCCAGCCGGCGTAGATCATGACCTTCTCGCCCGGCAGCGGCAGCAGCGCGTCGCCGACCACGCGCAACGCCTCCTCCGGCGACGCCGCGCGCTTCGCGGCGTCGAAGTCGAGGTGGCGCGCGAGCGACGGGAATCGTCCCGGCGCCATCTCTTCCTCGCGGCCGGTGCGGATGCCCCGCCAGACGGCATCGTCGACGATCTCGAGGTCGCGCGTGAAATCGAGCCGGAGCTTGAGATGCGAGTCGAACGAGACCACTGCCACCTGGTCGTCGGGGTGGAAGGTCCCGAGCAGCTTGCGCAGCTCGGGCAGCAGGCGGAGATGACCGGGAGCGCGTGCAGGATGGATGTCGGTCTGCACGAAGAGCACGATCAGCCTTCCCGGCGACGGCACGGTGACTCCCGAGCGCGCGAGCTCGGCGAGCTCTTCTTCCGAGAAACGCTCGGTCGACGGCGCGATCCAGTCGACCGCCTCGACCGCCGCCGCTTCGCCGCCGACGCTCACCTTGAAGTCGGCCGGACCCAGGTCCGGAATGGCGTGTCCGGAGGCGTCGATGACACGGACCGTCACCGTCGAGATCCGAACTTCGATCTCCTCGCCGAAGACGCGGCCCAGTGCGCGGTCGGGAGCGTCCGCGGCGTCCGCGACGGCGCCGCGGTCGATCCCGCTCGCGTCGTTCGACGTCGGCGCCACCAGCTTCGCCGTCGACGGCGGGGCCCAGGGCTCCACCCCGGCGGCCACGTCCACGGCCGGCTCGTAGCGCACGACGATGCGCGTGGCGTCCGCATCGCGCTGGCGCTTCTTCGCCTCCAGCAGCGCAGCCGCGACGTCGTCGTTGGCGGTGAGCGTGTCGATGGCGTCGAGGCGGATCTCGACGCTGCGGATCAGTCGTGTCGACTGGTCGAGCTCGGCGCGCAGGTGGATCGGGGGCGTGGCTGGCGTGAAATCGACCGCCCAGCAGCGCCGATCGCCGCAATCGAGCGAGCCGGCAACGCTCGCCGCCAACGGCGCGGCGAGAAGCCCCCCGTCCGGTCGTGCCAGGAGCTCGAAGGCGACCAGCGCCGCGGCGCGCCGATCCGGGCCGAGCATCTCGACCAGACCAGCCTCCGCGGACGCGGCGGCGCGGTAGGCGTCGCTCTTCCCGTCGTAGAGGAAGAAGCCTTCGTCGTTGCGCCAGAGCACCCACAGCGCCGGCCGCCCCCCCCGGCCCAACCGGGGATGGGCCATCTCGATCGCGTCGGGCGACTCGTCTCCCAGGCGTTCGAGAACGTAGCTCGCGGTGTCCGGGCTCCAGCGCGTCTCGAAGCGAAATCGAACAACGCCTTTGCCCGCGGTCTCGACCGCGATCTCGCCGGCGTCGGCATAGACGGCCAGCGACTGGTAGGCGCGACGGCTCTGGTCGAGGAGGTCGAAAGCGCTGGGAGCCGACGGCGGAGCGAGCGCGAGAAGGGCGATCAGCGCCAGCGGGAGCATTGACGTTCCGGTCGATCATGGCAGACTTCGCTCGACCGCTGGCGTCGAGGGAGGCGATCGATGAGGCCTATTCACCTGACCGTCGTGACCCTGTTCTTCGCCGTGTCGACGATGGCGCAGGCGCAGCAGCGCGATGGCATACCGGCCGGGCCCGGGCAGATCCAGCGCATCGGCCAGGAGGTTCGCGAGGCGGTCCGTGTGCGCGAGTCGATCTGGATGGTGCCGGGGTTCGGCAACACCTTCCTGATCACGACTCCCGACGGCAACGTGGTCGTCGACACCTCGATCGCGGCCAACGCGCCGCGCCACCGCGAGCTCCTGCGCCAGGTGAGCGATGGCCCGGTGCGCTACATCCTCCTCACGCACGGGCACGGCGACCACAACGGCGGCGTTCCGACCTGGAAGGAGCCCGGCACCGAGGTGATCGCGCAGCGGGAATACGGCGAGATGCTGCACTACCAGAACCGCCTTCGCGGCTTCTTCGGCCGGCGCAACGCGGCGCAGTTCCAGGGCCAGGTGCCGCTCGACCGCGCTTCCGCCGCCGGCGCGGGGGGCGGCGTCGGCGCTGCCGCAAACTACGGGGCGGAGATCGACGCCACTCGTCTCGTCGACGACGAGTACCGCTTCGAGCTCGGCGGCGTCCGATTCGAGCTGTACCACACGCCGGGCGAGACCTACGAGCACCTGACCGTGTGGCTGCCGCAGCTGCGCGCGGCGTTCGTGGGCGACAACTACTACGGATCGTTCCCCAACCTGTACACGCTGCGCGGCACCAAACCCCGTTGGGCGCTCGACTACGTGCAGTCGCTCGATCGAGTGCTCGCGCTCTCGCCCGAGGTCCTGCTGCCGAGCCATGGAGCGCCGGTGATCGGCGAGGCCGAGGTGAAGAAGACGCTCACGCGCTACCGCGACGCTATCCTCTATGTTCACGACGCGACGGTGCGCGGGATGAACGCGGGCAAGGACGTCTTCACGTTGATGCGCGAGGTGCGTCTGCCTCCCGAGCTCGAGGTCGGCGAAGGCTATGGCACCATCGCCTGGAGCGTGCGCGGAATCTACGAAGGGTACGCCGGCTGGTTCGACGGCAACCCCTCCAGCATGTATGCCACACCGGCGGCCGCGGCCTACCCCGAGCTGGTGAGGATGGCCGGCGGCGCCGCGGCGGTCGCGGCGCGAGCGAAGCAGCTGATCGACGCGGGCTCGCTGCTCGAAGGCCTGCATCTCGCCGACATGGCGCTCGCCGGCGATGCCGGCGACCGCGCGGCGCTCGAGGCGCGCCTGCGCGCGCTCGAGGCGCTCGAAGCGAAGTCGGTGAACTCGAACGAGCGCGGATGGTTGCGCTTCGGAATCGGTGAGACCAGGCGCCGGCTCGAGCAATCGTCACAGTAGGCAACGGGAGGGGAGGAGTGAGGATGCCGAAGGCTCGCAGGATCATCGCGAGCGTGTTGGTGGCCGGGGTGGTCGCGATCGCCGCGAGCGCCGAGTCGGATACCGCCGAATCCGAGTGGTTGCACCTCGGTCCGCTGCGGATCCGCGATCTCACCCCGTTCGGGATTCAACGTCTCGACTTTCTTCCCGCGCACGCGCTCCAGCAGAAGCCCCAGACCTGGACGCTCGAGGTGAACCTGTCGTACCAGAACACGTTCGTCCTGAGCGACAGCGTGGTCGAGTATTTCGAGTCGAAGTCGCAAGGCGAGAGGCAACGGTTCACTCCCGAAGACGCTGCAGCTCTGCTCGACGCCGACGAGGAGGCCTACCTGATCGACGGCGAGCTCGGTCTGTTCGATCTCACCGCGACCTACCGCTTCGACCGGCACTGGAGCGCCTACGCCACCATCCCGGTGCTGTCGTTCGCCGACGGGACCTTCGACGAGCTCATCGAGAGCTTCCACGATCAGTTTGGCTTCGACACCAACCATCGCGAGCTGCTCGAGCAGGACGATCTCACCATCCTGTCCCGACTGGGGGAACGGCGCCTCGCGGTCTTGGAGCCTCCCGACGACGGCATCGGCGATCCGGTGTTCGGCGGCCGGTACGCGTTGTTCGGTGAGCCGCGCAAGTGGAACCTCATCGCCGAGGCCGCGATCAAAGTGGCATACCGCGACGACGAGTTCTTCTTGTCGAGCGGTCGCAGCGACTACGGTGTGCAGCTCTCCCTGCAGCGGTTCTTCCGCAAGCAGGCGCTCTATCTGACGGTGTCCGAGGTGTACTTCAGCGGCTTCGACCCGAGCGCCATCGACCCGACGCCGCTCGTCCGCAATTGGATCTCGACCGTGGTGGTCGGCTACGAGCGCAAGTTCTTCGGTCCGGTCAACGGCATCTTCCAGCTCTACAGCAGCCCGAGCACCGTGGAAGGCACTGAGCTCGAGGAGCTCACCGCGCAGAAGTACCAGCTCAGCGGCGGCCTGCAGTGGCATCACCGCAGCTGGGTCTACCGGCTGGCGGTCACCGAGAACCTCCGGAACTTCGAAAACACACCGGATGTGGGCGCCACTCTGTCGGTGGCGCGGGTCGTGCTCGGCAAGGGAAGTAGCTGAGGTCTATCGCAAGGCGGTGGCAGGCGGATCACCCGACCGGATAGCCGCGGTCCGACCAGGCGTCGAAGCCGCCGGCGAGCGGGCGG
>DATAFT010000104.1:0-1918 GCA_036257295.1 Thermoanaerobaculia bacterium | reverse complement strand
GAAGGCCGAGGCGTACTTCGCCGAGTAGGCGAGGATGCCGCAGTGCTGGAGGCCGTTCTGGTCGAGCGCGCTGCGGATGGCGCCGACGCGGCCGTCCATCATGTCCGACGGCGCCACCAGATCGGCGCCCGCCTCGGCCTGCGCCACCGCCATGCGCGCCAGGATCTCGAGCGTGGGGTCGTTGAGGATCTCGCCGTCCTCGACCAGCCCGTCGTGGCCGTCGGAGGAGTAGGGATCCATTGCCACGTCGGTGATGACGAGGAGCTCCGGCAGTGCGTCCTTCAGCTCGCGCACGGCGCGTTGGAGCAGGCCGTCGGGATTGGTCGACTCGGTCGCGAGTCGGTCCTTGCGCGTTTCGGGGAGCGCGGGGAAGAGCGCCACCGCGGGCACGCCGAGCCGCAGCGACTCGCGCGCTTCCGCGACCGCGAGGTCGACCGAAAGACGAGCGATTCCCGGCATCGACGCGATCGGTTCGCGTGCGCCGGTTCCTTCGATCACGAACAACGGATAGATGAGATGGGCGGGCGTGAGCTCGGTCTCGCGGACCAGCGCGCGGACCGCCGCCGAGGCTCGATTGCGGCGCGGGCGGATCGGCAGGTCGGAGCGCGCGCCGGCCAGCCGGCGCACTGCGGGGCGTGGCTCGGCGATGGTGGTCATCGGCGGTCGAGCGTATCAAGAGGGGGCTGGGCTCGCCCATGGGGGTGCGGGTGGGGGCGCTACACTGTGGCTTCGAGACATTGTCTTTCCCTGGGAGGTCTGATGACGACGACCGTCGCAAAGAAGCGGTCCTCCAAGCCCGCCGCGGAGCTGGCCGACGTTCAGAACAGTCCCGATCGGCGCGACATCCGCATCGACAAGGTCGGCGTCAAGAACATCGAGTACCCGATCGTGGTCAAGGATCGGGCGAAGGGAACGCAGTCGACGGTGGGCACCATCGACATGTACGTCGACTTGCCGGCGCACTTCAAGGGGACCCACATGAGCCGGTTCCTGGAAGTGCTCAACGCCCACGAGGGCCCGATCGGCGTCGAGGAGCTGCCCGACATCCTGGAGGCGATGCGCACCCGACTCAACGCCAAGACCGCGCATTTCAAGGTGACGTTCCCCTACTTCATCGAAAAGCACGCGCCCGTCACCGGCGCGCGCGGCATGATGCCGTACGTCTGCGGGTTCGACGCCTGCGCCGGGACCCACAACGACTTCGTGGTGCTGGTCGAAGTCCCGGTGACGACGCTGTGCCCATGCTCGAAGGAGATCAGCGCGCGCGGCGCCCACAACCAGCGCGGCATCGTGAAGCTCAAGGTCCGCTTCGAGGGCGAGCTCTGGATCGAGGAGCTGATCGACTGGATCGAGGAGTCCGGAAGCTGCGACCTCTACCCGGTGCTCAAGCGCCAGGACGAGAAGTACGTGACCGAGAAGGCGTACGACACCCCGCGCTTCGTCGAGGACCTCTCGCGCGAAGTCACGCTACGGCTCAGGCGCGACCCCCGCATCCGCTGGTTCGCGGTCGAGGTCGAGAACTTCGAGTCGATCCACGCTCACAACGCCTACGCCTACATCGAGCAGAAGGTGAACGGCGAGAACGGCGATCCGGGCGGCTGCGCGGACGGAGGGAGCGGAGGCAGCCGATGACGGCGCCAGCGAGAACGGGCGCGGGAGGAACAGGAGCGCTGCTCGACGAGCTGCGCGAGATCCTGGTCGAGCGCAGCATCCGCTACGGCGACTTCACGCTCGCCTCGGGGGCCAAGAGCCGCTACTACTGCGACACCAAGCTCACGGTGCTCACGCCGCGCGGCGCGGCGCTGATCGGCGAGGCGATGGCGGCGCTGCTGCGGCCGTACGACATCGAGGCGGCGGGCGGGCTCGCCATGGGCGCCGCGTACCTCGCCACCGCGGTCGCGATCGCGAGCGAGGATGG
>DATAFT010000103.1:0-5621 GCA_036257295.1 Thermoanaerobaculia bacterium | reverse complement strand
TAGAGCTCTATCGTCAGATCGTCGAAGCCACCCAGGAGGCGGTGATATTCGCCGCGTCTGATGGTCGTATCCAGTTGTGGAACGGCGGCGCCGAGAGGATCTTCGGTTGGTCGCAAGCCGAGGCCGTCGGCCAGTCGCTCGACCTCATCATCCCGGAGAAACTGCGGGGCCGGCACTGGGAGGGCTGGAGCCATGTCATGGAGACCGGGGTCACGCGGTATGGCACCGATCTCCTCGCCGTGCCCGGCGTGCGCAAGGACGGCGCGCGGATCTCGCTCGAATTCACGGTGGCGTTGATTCGCGACGGCGCGGGCGCGATCGCCGGCGTCGCCGCAGTGCTGCGCGACGTCACCGAGCGCTGGCAGCGCGACCGGGAGCTACGCGCGCGTTTGGCCGAGCTCGAGGAAAGGAACCCGAAGGAGTAGAGCGCCCCAGCGGCCAGGAGTAGGTGTCGTGGCCAACACCGGCTACGTTGCCCTGACCGATCCCGACTGGTATGCGTTCCTATCGTCTCAGCTCCCGACTTCGATTCGATGAACACTCGGATCCTGTCCTCGAAGCGGCGCACATCATTCCTTACTCGCAAGGCGGAGAGCATCGCACCTCGTCGGATCTGGTTCGGCTTGACGTCTCCGTTCGTGAGCGGCTCGAGCACCTCGTCGAGGACCCAGCGGCGGAAGTAGACGCGATGCGCTGAGCGAACCGTACCGAATGATCGCGCTGCTCGCGACAAAGAGACGAGCATTCGAGGGTCGGGCGCTAAGGGCTCGTAAGCGCCTCCTCCGGCGGCCTCTCGCGGCGGAACGCCAGATAGAGCAGCACGTCGTAGACGATCTTGAGCGACGCCCCGAGCACCAGCGGCGTCCCTAGCGATACGCGCTGCATCACCAGTCCCGCCACGCCGGCACCCGCGGCCCACGCGCCGAGCCGCACCAGGTTGACGACACCCGAAACCGTGGTGCGCTCCGCCGGCGCCACCACGCCCATGACGTAGGACTGGCGCGTCGGCACGTCCATCTCGACCAGGCACTCGCGCAGCAGGAAGAGTGCGGCGGCGATGGGGAAGCTGGGCGCCACGGCGACCAGTAGCAGGAGCAAGCTCGACGGTATGTGCGTGAACACCATGGTGTTCACCAGCCCGATACGCCGCGCCAACCAGGCGGCGCCGAAGTGCGAGCCGACGTTGGCCAGGCGCGCGGCGAAGAAGAGCACGGAGACCGCGGCGGCGCCGGCCCCGAAGCGCTCGAAGAAGAAGTAGGACAGGAGCGTCGTCACCAAGAGCCCGCCGCCAATACCGTCGAGAAGAAAGAGCGGCGTGATGCGCAACAGGACGGAGCGGGTGCGCGGCGCCAGACCCATCGGTGCCGCGGCTGCCGCTCGGGCTCCGCGGCCGCCCGCTCCGGCCGGCGCAGGCTCGATCGAAGACGGCAGCGCGAGGCACACCAGCGCGGTGACGGCAAGGAGCGCCGGCGCGCAGGCGAGCGCCGCGCGGTCCGCGGCGACCGGCGATAGGCCGCGGGATCGCTCGAGCACCGCGGGCAGTCCCGCGAGCAGGCTCCCGAGCGCATGCCCGCCGTCTTGGAGCGCGCTGTACCAGGCGAAGGCGCGCGTCCGTCGCTGGTCGGGGACCGCCGACGGAAGCACCGCTTGCTCGAGGATCGACGCGCCGCCGCGGTCGCGGCCCATCGCGTTGACCATGCCGACGAATGCCGCTGCCGCGATCAGCCAGACGTTCGACGCCAGGAGAAGGGCGGCGGCGCCTACCGCTGCGATTGCATTGAGGAGGACGAGCGAACGCCGGCGGCCGATCCGGTCGCCGGCCAGCGTTACCGCCAGCGCGCCGAGGGCGGCACCGGTGAGCCCGGTGGTGGCCACGACGCCGATCTGCCCAGGCGAGAAGCCATGATCGGCCAGATAGAGGCCGAGCAGAACGCCGACCAGCGACGTCGCGGTCGCGCGCAACGCCGCGGAGGCGAGCAGCAGCGGAACGGCGCGACGCGGGGCTTCGTCGAGGCTCATGCCGTGAACGAAGCGGAGGCTGGAGCGTGTGCGCCGTCGCGCGCGGCGTCGCTATCCTGTCGCGGGTACCACGTTCGGCACTGGCTCGGGGAAGTTGTAAGGGCCCTGCGGGCACTTCACGTCAGGATTGGTCGGACTGAAGAGTCCGGCGGGATTCTCCTTCCACAGCCACACGTGCAGGTCGTAGTGGGTGAGGGCCGTCGGCATCAGCGGATGATGTCCCGCCATTGGTCCGTCGAATTTTTGACCGAAGAGCTCGGGTCGCTCCTTGACGCCGGTCGAGAGTGGCACGAACCACTCTGCGGCGACCAGACGCAGCTTCTCGCCGTCGGGCTCGTAGATCAGAACCTGGGGCACCATCGGGTCGAGCTCGGTCGAGATCAGGGTGCCGTTGAGGAAGTGGACTCCCATCGAGCCGGCGTGGGTGTAGGTGGGCACCTGACCAGCGGCTGCCGCCTTGGGGTAGTGCACGCAGCCCAGCGTCGAGAAGTATCCGTCGTGGACTGCGACCACGGGGTCCCGATACTTGTCGAGAGCTGCGCGAACCTTCACGAGCTCCGCGGGGAGCTGCGGAAGCGCGGCTGACTCGCCGGCCTGAACGGGCGAAGCCAGCGCCGTGAACGAGGACGCCGCCGACCACGCCACCCATAGCGCGATCGAGCGGGCACGTGCAATGGCTCTGAAACTCATCACGACCTTCCTCCGAATGAATGCAGGAGACCAGCGGGGCCGGTAGCTCAACCGGCGGCCTTTGCTGTGCCGCCGATCTTGGAGTACGTCCCCGAGGAGAAGAATCCTGCCATGTTCTTGTGATCCTGATCGACCGCCTTCCAGCTCGGTCGCGCCATCATGCTCTTGAGCCAGCGATCGACGTTCGGATACGCGGAGAACGACTGCCCGATCCAATCGCCGATCGAGAGGATGCTGGCGGCGAAGGAGTCGGCGATGGTGTACTCGTTGCCGCACAGGAACTTGCGTCCGTCGCCCAGGAAGTTCTTGTCGACGATGCCGACCAGCCGGGTCGCGTTGCCCTGGCCGCGGGCGACCAGGTCGCTGGTGCCCTGCGGCGAGTCGAGCTTGATGTGCTGGAGCGTCTGAGCGTAGACGAAGTGATACCCGAACTCGCGGTAGAAGTTGCTGTTCCACCAATCCATCATCTCGTTGACCTTGGCGCGCTGCTTGAGGTCCTTGGGGTAGGCGGGTGACCCCACCTTGTCGGCCAGGTACTTGAGGATCGCCGAGCTTTCGCCCAGCACCAGATCGCCGTCGACCAGCGTGGGAACGACTCCGGTCGGATTGATGGCGGAGTAGGGCGCCTCGTACTGCTTGCCGGTCAGGATGTCGACGACTTCCGGCTCGTACTGGATTCCGGCTTCGGCGCAGAAGAGCTCGACGGCGCGGCAGGCGGTAGAGCCGGGAAAGCGGTAGAGCTTCATGACGGGTCCTCCTTGATGCGGCCCTGGCCGCGGGAAAGCTGCAAGATACCGCAGGGCGGCGGCCCGACCGCGCTCAGTTGGTGATGAGCCATCAGGAACCTCTTCCTGAGAAGCGCCGCGCAGCCTACGACGCGCGGTTGATCAGGGTGTCGACGTCTCGAGTGCCGCCGGCTGGCGTACCCACCGTCTCCGTGATCGCGGTGACGTTCTCCTGGATGCGCTGCGCGCTCATGCCCGCGCTCGGAGAGTAGAGCAGGAGGTGGTCGGACAGCGGCGCCCACTGCTTCAACCGGTCGCGCACCTCGTCGGGTGTGCCGGCGGCGGCGATGGCGTCGACCATCTCGTCGGTGACAGCGGCCGACATCGCCTTCCAATCGCCCTTGCGGAACGCGGCGGCGATCTCCTCGCCGATCGACTGCCAACCGCTGGGCTCGAGCACCGTGTGGTAGAGGCGCGTGGAGTAGTAGAACGCGATCTGCGCGCGCGCCTCGCGCCGCGCCTGCTCGCGATCGTCGGAGACTGCGGTGATGACGTAGATCGCGGGCTCGCACTTGGTGCCGGCGAGCTCGGGCAGCACCACGTCCTCGATGTACTTGCGGGTGTAGATGGGATGGCCGACCAGTCCGTCGGCCTCGGCGGCGGCGGCGCGGATCATGCCGCGGTTGACCGCTGCAACATAGATCGGGATAGTCCGCCGCGCCATGCCGGCGCGGCGGTACTGCGGGATCGAGATGTTGTAGTACTTCCCCTCGAACGAAAGCCCACCGCCCTCGCCCGCGGCGAACGCCGCTCGCACCAGTCGCACCGCCTCGCGCATGCGCGGCGCCGGCGGATGCTCGAACGGCATCGAGTACCACTTCTCGTTCATCGAGCGCGTGCCGGACCCTAGGCCGAGGATCATGCGGCCGCCCGACAGCTCGTCGATGTCCATCGCGGCGGAGGCTGCAAGCATCGGAGTACGCATGAACGCATAGGCGATGCCGGTACCGAGCTTGACGCGCGTAGTCTGAGCGGCGACCGCCGCCAGACGCACGAAGCCGTGCTGGTTGAAGAACTCGGTGACCCACACCGAGTGGAAGCCGCGCGCCTCCGCGAGCCGAGCAGCGGCGACCTGGTCCTGGATGCTGGCGCCGGCGAGAATCAGACCGTAACGCGCCATCGCGGACTCTCCTCGAGGAATTCGCCAGGCGCGGGTCGCGCCTCGCTCCCAATTCGACGGGTGCGCGGAGAGAAAGTCAAGCGGTTAGGCGCGATCGGTGACCAGGCGTAGACTCCGATCGAATCTGGCTCACAGAAACGGGCGCGGGGATAGGCGGGACGAGATGGCATGGCTCGTCTGATCCTACTGCGTCGACGCGGCCGGCAGAATGCGTAGCGACGAAGGACGAAGGCTGATCAACCTCTCGATGCCTCTGCAGAGGGGCGCCCGGGTCGGCGGCTACGAGATCCTCGCCAGCATCGGCGCGGGTGGCATGGGCGAGGTGTACCGAGCCCGAGACCTGAAGCTCCAGCGCGAGGTCGCCCTCAAGTTGCTGCCGGAGGTGTTCGCGCGCGACCGCGACTTCCTGGCTCGGTTCCTGCGGGAAGCTCAGGTCCTGGCCGCCCTGAAGCACCCCAACATCGTCACGATCTATTCGGTGGAGGAAGCCGACGGAGTCCACTTCCTGTGTATGGAGCTGGTGGAGGGCAAGTCGCTGGACGCGATGATTCCCGCCGGCGGGTTCGACGTCGATCGGCTGCTGGAGATCGCCGTGCCACTGAGCGCTGCCCTCGCCGCGGCGCACGAGAAGGACGTCATCCACCGCGATCTGAAACCAGCGAACGTCATGGTGAGCGACCACGGTCAGGTCAAGGTCCTCGACTTCGGACTGGCAAAGTTGACCGGCGCCGACGCCGCGCCAGGTCTCGGCACGGAGGCCGCGACGCTGTTCGAGACGAAGGCCGGCACCGTGATGGGGACAGTCCCCTACATGTCGCCCGAGCAGCTCCGCGGGGCCTCGGCGGACGCGCGCTCGGACGTCTACTCTCTGGGCGCCGTCCTCTTCGAGATGGCGACCGCTCGCCTCCCCTTCGACCGGCCGTCGTCGGCGGAGCTGATCTCGGCGATCCTGCGCGACTCGCCGCCGTCCGTGTGCGAGCTCCGAGCGCAACTGCCTGCCGGGCTGG
>DATAFT010000100.1:0-3351 GCA_036257295.1 Thermoanaerobaculia bacterium | reverse complement strand
CGTCGCGCTGGCCGCTCTGAGTCATCATCTGGCGCGGCTGCAGGGCGTGCGGGCGTGGCCCGTGGTGGCCGAGCACCTGGCGGTGGCGGCCGCGGTGGTGGCGATCTCGCACCTGGTCGGCCGCTGGATCGGAGCGGTGTTCTCCTGAGGTGGTAAGGATGCTGCGAACGAAATCGGTCCACTCACCCATCGGCCCCGACGACGGACTGCGCATCCTGGTGGCGCGCTTCCGTGGGCGCGGCATACCCAAGGACCGCTACGACGTGTGGATGGCGAACCTTGGTCCGAGCGAGCAGCTCCTGCGCGCCTACCAACGCGGCGAGGTCTCGTGGCGAGAGTACACGCGCCGCTACAGGAGCGAGATCACCGCCGAGTCGAGCCCATTCGACGAGCGCAACCGAACCATCAAGAATCTCGGGCAGAAGTTCACGCTCCGCTTGATCGAGCACCTCTCGCGCCAGGGCAACGTGACGCTGCTGTGCCACTGCGACGAGGACACCACACAGTGCCATCGCCACCTGCTCCAGGCGTTGATCGAGCGCAGCGCGCGCTGACGGCGGCGTCGCGGGAAACGACGACTGCTCTGAGCCGAGACTCCTAGCGCGGTCAAGTGGTAGTCGACCGCGGTCGACCAGGATCATCGCGCGCTGCAGTCTCGAAGCATCGCGCTCAGGGCTCGTACTCCTTCGACGTGCGCGGGGCCTGCGGCAGTTGCTGGTCGAGCGACTGGCGATACCGGATGCAACCGCGGAGAAACTGCGGCCAGTCGGGAACGCGCGGCAGCGGATCGGTCGTCTCGGGCAGGAGCGACCAGAGCTCCGGGTGATGCCAGCAGGGCTCTTGCTCCGTGCTGTCGCGATGCGTGCGAATGCCGTCGCGTAGCCGCCTCACCTCGGCCATGAGCTCATCCCGTGACAGCCGCTGGAGGTCGTCATCCATCACTCCAGCGTAGCAACACGTCGGAGGTGCGATCACACGGTGGTCCAGCCTCCGTCGACCAGCACCATCGCCCCGGTGACGTAGCTCGAGGCGTCGGAGGCGAGGAAGAGCAGCGCTCCGTTGAGCTCCTTGGGATCACCGGCGCGGCCCATGGGCGTGCGGCCGCGGATCCACCGCTTGCCGTCGTCGTTGTCGAACATGCCGGCGGTCATCTCGGATGGAAACCAACCCGGCAGGATGGCGTTGACGCGGATGCCGCGGCGCGCCCACTGCGCGGCGAGCTCCCGCGTCAGGTTGACGACGCCGCCCTTGGAGGCGGTGTAGGACGCTTGCGGAATCTGGCCGGCGCCCACCACGCCCAGCACCGACGCGACGTTGACGATGACGCCCGAGCCCTTGGCGAGCATCACGCGCGAGCAGCGCTGCGCGCAGAGGAAGACGCCGCTCAGGTTGACGTCGAGGACGCGTTTGAACTGCTCGAGCGACTCCTGCTCCGCCGGCCGCGGATCGGCGACGCCCGCGTTGTTCACCAGCACATCGATCGAGCCGAACCGCTCCTGCGTCGCCGCTATCATGCGATCGACATCGTCCTCGCGGCTCACGTCGCAGGGCACCGCGACCGCCTTGCCGCCTGCAGCCGTGATCGATCCGGCCAGCTCCTCGATGCGCTCGGTCCGCCGTGCCGCCAGCACCACGTTGGCCCCGGCGCCGGCGAGCGCCTCGGACATCACCACCCCCAAGCCCGAAGACGCGCCGGTGACGATGGCGGTGCGTCCGTCGAGACGGAACATGCGCGTCGGGTCGTCCACGATCGATCCTCCAGAGGAAAGCGTTGCGAAGTGGAGCGCATTCTAGAATAGCCACCCGCGTGCCTTTCGCGCGGTCTGAGCGACAGAAGGAGGTCGGTGATGGCACGCTTGGCGATTCTCGGCGGCGGCTTCATGGGCGGCGCCCTGGCCGAGGGACTCATCGACTCCGGTTGGAGCGCGCAGGACATCGTGGTGGCCGAGATCCGCGAGGCGCGCCGCAGCTTCCTCCAGGACCATCTCAAGGTCCCGACCACCTCCAACGCGCTCGACGCTGCCGCCTCCGCGGCGAGCGTGCTGTTCGCGGTCAAGCCGCAGGACATCCAGACGATCCTCGCCAGCGTCGCTCCCGCCTTCACTCCGGCCAAGCTCGCGATCTCGATCTGCGCCGGCGTCCGCACCGGGCAGCTCGAGCGCGCGCTCGGCGAGGTTCCCGTCATTCGCGCCATGCCGAACACCCCGGCGGCGATCGGCCAGGGCGCGACCGCGATCGCCCGCGGCCGCTTCGCCAAGGACGATCACCTCGCCGCGGCGCTCAACATCCTGAGCACGGTCGGCCGGGTCGTCGTGGTCGAGGAGTCGCAGCTCGACGCGGTGACCGCGGTGAGCGGCACCGGTCCAGCCTACGTCTTCTTTCTCGCCGAAGCGTTGATCGCCGCCGCGCAGAAGGAAGGGCTCAGCAAGGAGCAGGCGTACGTGCTGGTCTACCAGACCTTCGTCGGTGCCTCCGAGCTGCTGTCCCACGATCCCGCCGGTCCCGCCGAGCTACGGGCGCGCGTGACCTCGCCCGGCGGCACCACGCAGGCCGCGATCGAGTACCTCGAGCAGAACGGCTGGAGGGAGATCTTCGAGCAGGCGGTGCACCGGGCGCGGCAGCGGTCGGAGGAGTTGGGCAGAACGTAGGGACGAGAGCTCGCCTCCGCCCGCTCGAGGAGCGGAGTCTTTGCTCCCCTACTCCATCGACCGCGCTCGCCCGTCGGGCGCAACCGAGAACTCGCGCAACCGCGCCTCGTCGATCTCGACCCGCGACGCCTCCTCGACCGACAGCCGCCCATCGCGGATGTCGAGCGTACGATCGACGATCTCGGCGTCGAGCTTCAAGAAGAACGCGAGCTCGCAGGGGTGATCGACGCCGGCGAGCGCGGCGAACGCGGCGGCGCGCGCGGTGCCGAGCGTGGTCGACGCTTGCGACCCGACCATGACGCCCTTGCCGCGCGAGTGCGCGAGATCGAGCATGTCGCGCGACTCCTGGTAACCGGTGCGCGCCGGCTTGAGATTCAGCACGTCGAAGGTGTCGAGCTCGAGCTCACGGCGGAGGTCACGCAGCGAGAACGTCGAGTCGTCGGCGATGAGCGGGAGCACCCGCCGCGCGCGCAGCGCCGCGCGGTCGCGCACCCGCTCGATCGGCAGCGGCTCCTCCGCCCACAGGACGCCCTGGTTGGCGAGCCGCGTCAGCGTCACCGCAGCGGTCTCGGGATCGAGCGTCTCGTTGGCGTCGACGTAGAGGCGAACGCCGTCGCCCAGCTCCGACCGCAGGGCGGCGACGAGCGCCAGGTCCGCGTCAGCGTTGCCGCCGATCTTCACCTTGAGCACGCGCACGCCGCGG
>DATAFT010000083.1:0-6189 GCA_036257295.1 Thermoanaerobaculia bacterium | reverse complement strand
CTGTCCACCACGGCAACGGCTGCGTGTAGTAGTGGTAGTCGAGCGCCGTGAGCTGCCACCAGGTGTCGTCGTAGGCGAGCAGCTTGGTCGCGCCAGAGAGGAACATCAGCTTCCACACCAGGAGCCGCGCGAGCCAGATGCTGACCGCCGGCGGCGGTCGCCGATCCGTGATCCCGGTGCGGAACCGCGCTGGCGCGAGGAACCAGGCGATCACGCCGGCCTCGAGCAGCAGGACGTCCCATTGGAAGCTCATGAAGTCCTGGCCGCCCTGGACGATCGAGAGGTAGAGCACCCACAGCAGAACGAAGCAGAGGAGCGGCGCCAGGCCGGCGATCGCAGCCAGCGAGAGCACGACGCCGGCTCCGCAGACCAGATGGAGGGCCGCGACGCTCCCCGAGAGCCACAGAACGGTCGGCACTTGCCGGTAGGCGTCCGGCCCGATCTGCGCGTGAGCGGCGTCGAGGAACGACGCGACCGGGAGGATGCCCCGCGGACCGATCAGGCCCTCGGCCTGGAGCCAGAACGAGGCGAACGCGACCAGGTAGACGCCCGCGAGCAGGCGCAGCAGCAGACCGCGAACGAAATACGTCGTTGGCGGCGGCTCGGTGGCCCATCCCCGGTTGGGGCGGGGGGGGCTCAAGTCTCCTGCGCCACCGCCCAGGCGGCCTCGGCGGTCGGCCTGACCGACGACGAAACTTCGGTTGCCCACGCGCTCGCCGCGGTGCCGTCACGCACGCGGCCGGCGATCCCCTGCGCGATGCCGGCGCCGCGGAACAGGTTGTAGGCGAGATAGAAGTTCCAGTGCTCGATCCGCTCGCGGCCGGTGCGACGGCAGTACGTCGCGACGTACTCGTCGAGCGTCGGGATGCCGAACCCCGGCAGGTCGAGGTCCTTGAATGCCGTGCGCCACGGCATGCAGTGGTAGCTGAGATCGCCCATCGGATGGCCGATCGTCGACAGCTCCCAGTCGAGCACCGCGATCACGCGCGGCTCGGTGGGGTGGAAGATCATGTTGTCGAGCTTGTAGTCGCCGTGCACGATCGAGGACTCGTCGCCAGGCGGGATGTGAGCCGGAAGCCACTCGATCAGACGCTCCATCGCCTCGATGCGCTCGCCCTCGGAGAGCCGGTACTGCTGGGTCCAGCGATGGATCTGGCGCGCGAAGTAGTTGCCGGGCTTGCCGAAGTCGGTGAGGCCGATCGCCCCGTAGTCGATCTGGTGGAGCTGCGCCAGCACCGAATTCATCGCATCGTAGATCTCGCGCCGCTGCTCGGGCTCGAGGCCGGGGAGGGTGTTCTCCCAGAAGATCCGTCCCTCGACGTGGTCCATGACGTAGAACCAGGTGCCGATCACGCTGTCGTCGGTGCACAACAATCGGGTCTGCGGCACCGGGAAGCCGGCCGAGCGCACCGCGGTCATCACGCGGTACTCGCGATCGACCGCGTGCGCAGACGGCAGCAGCTTGCCCGGCGGTTTGCGCCGCAGGACGTAGCGGCGATTCGGCGTCTGGAGCTGGTAGGTCGGGTTCGACTGGCCGCCCTTGAAGGCGCGCACGGTCAGCGGTCCCTCGAACCCTTCGACGTGCTCGGCGAGATGACGCTCGAGCGCCGCGGTGTCGAAGCGGTGGCGCTCGGCCACCTCGGTGGTGCCGGAGAACTTCTCCTGTCTGGTGCTCATGGCGAAGGCGGATTCTACGGTAGTAGGCTTCCCTCCCGTCGCTTCGAGGAGGCACCATGCGTTTGCGTCAAGTGGCCACCGTCGCCCGCGACCTCGAGCCGATCGTGGAGGACTTCCGTGCCGTGCTCGGCCTCGACCTCGCGTATCGCGACCCCGGCGTCGGCGAGTTCGGTCTGCACAACGCGGTGATGACGGTGGGCGACACCTTCCTCGAGGTGGTCTCGCCGAACCAGGAAGGGACCACCGCCGGGCGCTTCCTCGAGCGGCAGGGCGGCGATGCCGGTTACATGGTCATCCTCCAGACCGACGAGAGCATGGACGACTTTCGGCGCCGCATGCAGCGGCTCGGCATCCGCATCGTGTGGACCGCCGATCACGACGACATCCGCGGCACGCATCTCCATCCCAAGGACGTCGGGGGCGCGATCCTGTCGGTCGATTGGGCGAGCCCGGCGGAATCGTGGCGCTGGGCGGGACCGGACTGGCTGAAGCGGATCCGCACCGAGGTGGTGCGCGAGATCGTCGCTGCGGAAATGAGCTCGAGAGATCCCGAGGCGATGGCTCGGCGCTGGGGCCAGGTGCTCGAGCGTCCGATCGTCCTGACCGGTGAGGGCGCTTGGGAGATCGCGCTCGACCGGGGCCGGCTGCTGTTCGTACCGGCGACCGCCGGCGAGCCGGAGGGCGTCGTCGCTTTCCATTTCGAATGCGCGGAGCCCCGGCGCGCGATCGATGCCGCCGCCGGTCGGGCCCTCGGCACCGAGGGCAACCGCGCGCGCGTGGGTGGCGTCGATCTGGTGTTCACCGCGGCGACCGGCGCGGGCTGAAGGGGTCGAGACCGGCCGTGACCACCGCAACCTCGCCCGATCGCGTGTCGATGACCGGCCAGCGCGTGCTGATCACCGGCGCCAACACCGGCATCGGCAAGTGGACCGCGATCGGCCTGGCCCAGCGTGGCGCCGCGGTCGCCATTCACTCGCGCAACCCCGAGAAGGGGAGGGCCGCGCAGGAGGAAATCCGCCGCCACAGCGGCGCCGCCGACGTCGATCTGCTGCTCGCTGATTTCTCGTCGCTCGCCGAGGTTCGTCGCCTCGCGGCCGAGGTGCTCGAGCGTTACCCTCGGCTCGACGTGCTGGTCAACAACGCGGGGCTCATCTCCGGGCGCCGCGCCGAGAGCGCGGATGGCTACGAGCTCACGTTCGCGGTCAATCATCTCGCTCCGTTCCTGCTCACCAATCTGTTGCTGGATCGCATCGTGGCGTCGGCGCCGGCTAGGATCGTCACGGTGTCGTCGCGCGCGCACCTGCGCGCGGCGATCGACTTCGACGACCTCGACGTGAGTCACGGCTACCAGGCGATGGACGCCTACGGGCGCTCCAAGCTCGCCAACGTGCTGTTCACGCGAGAGCTGGCGCGCCGGCTGGAGGGCACCGGAGTCACCGCCAACTGCCTGCACCCGGGCGTGGTGCGCTCCGACTTCGGCTCGAGCGGCGACCTCGGCGGCATCATGGGCGCGGGGTGGGCGGTCATGCAGCCGTTCCTGCTGTCGCCGAAGCAGGGAGCCGACACCTCGATCCATCTCGCCTCCTCGCCTGACGTCGCGGCCATCAGCGGCGAGTACTTCGATCGGCGGCGAGTGGCACGGACCTCGACCCGCGCGCGCGACATGGCGGCGGCGGAGCGGTTGTGGCGGATCAGTGCGGAGCGGGTCGGCCTCAGCTGATCGTTCGAATCCATGCAACCGCTCTACAACCGCGAAGGGCGCGCCGTCGCCTACATATCCGACAACAACATCTCGATCTACCTCTACGACGGTTCGGCGGCGGGCTGGATCTATCAGGACAGCCTGGTGTTCGCCTACAACGGCAAGTTCCTCGGTTGGCTCATGTACGGCTGGCTGTGCGATGCGCGCGGCAATCCGGCGTTCTTCACCGATCGCTCGGTCGGAGGGCCGAAACGCGCGGTGCGGCAGCCTCGTCCGATCCGCGCCGCGCGCATAGGAAGGCCGGCGCGGCGACAGCGGCAGACGCCACCGTCGCGCCCGGGCCTCACTACCACTTGGTCGGACATCAGCGACGAGACCTTCTTCGCCGCCGGCCCCGAGGATCCGCTGGCGCCGTTGGACAACGATGCACCACCGTCCGAGGATTGAGAGGGCAGCACACCGCATGACGTCGTTCGAGACCCTGCGCATCGACACCGAAGGCGAGCTCGGTTTCCTCACCCTGAACCGACCCGATCGGCTCAACGCCATGAACGGCGTCATGCTCGACGAGCTGGCGCAGGCCGCCCACTGGTTCGACCAGCGTCTCGACGTGCGCGTCGTGATCGTGCGCGGCGCCGGCCGCGCGTTCTGCGCCGGCGCCGATTTGAAGGGCGCCAGCTCGAGCGGATCGCCGAGCGCGCCGCCGCCAGGGTCCGCCTCGTGGCAGGCGCGTCGCGAGGCGAGCCAGCGCGGGCTGCGAATGGCCAACGCGATCGAGCAAATGCGCGCGGTGACGATCGCTCAGCTCCACGGCTACGCGGTGGGCGGGGGGTTCCTGCTGGCGGTGAGCTGCGACCTGCGGGTGGCGGCCGAGGGCACCACGTTCTTCATTCCCGAAGTCGAGCTGGGGATTCCGCTCACCTGGGGCGGCGTGCCGCGGATGGTGCGCGAGTTGGGCCCGGCGCTGACCAAGGAGCTGGTGATGACCTGCCGCCGCTTCGACGCGCGCGAGGCGAAGGAGATGCGCTTCCTCAACCGCGTCGTCCCGGCCGACCGGCTCGAGGCCGAGGCGCGCGCTCTCGCCGACTCGGTGCTGGCGATGCCGGCGGTCCCGGTGGTGATCACCAAGGATCAAGCAAATGCCGCGGCCGAGGCGATGGTGCCGGCGCGCACCGCCTACCTCGAAGGCGACGTCCTGATCGGCGTGTCGTCGGACCCGGCGAGCCAGGAGTCGCGTGCCGATTACGCGGCGCGCACGCTGACCAAAGGCGGCAAGAAGAGCTAGGCCAACCGAGTGATGTAGTAGCTGTTGATGATGTCGCCTTCGACCTGCCGCACGTCGGGGTCGGCGAAACCCGCTTCGCTCAGCAGCTCGCGCGCCTTCTGCTCGCCCCACACCGTGCCCAACCCCTCGCCTTCGAGTGCGAGGGACACTGTCATGCAGTGGAGCGTCGAGACCGAGTAGAGCATCGGCGCCATCGGGTGGCCGAGGTTCTCCTCGAGCTTGCTCGAGGCCCGGATGTCGACCATCAGAAAGACGCCGTCCTTGCGCAGCGCGCGCGCGATTCCAGCCAGCACGTCACGCGGCTTGGCCTGGTCGTGGATGGCGTCGAAGGCGGTGATGAAGTCGAAGCGCTCACGGTCCTTGAGGGTCGCCACGTCGACCAGCTCGAAGCGAGCGTTCTCTAGACCCGACGCGGTGGCTTCGGCCAGTCCCGCCGCGACTCCTTCCTGCGAGAAGTCGTAGCCGGTGAAGCGCGACTTCGGAAACGCGCGCGCCATCACGTTGACCGCGTGCCCCGAGCCGCAGCCGACGTCGAGCACCTCGATGCCGCTCTCGAGCCGTCCGACCAGGCCCGGGATCAGAGGCAGCGTGCGCTGGACCAAGGTGTCGTCGAACACCTCGGCGCTCACCACTTTCATGGTCTCGGTGAAACGCGAGTAGGCGGAGTAGGGCACGCCGCCGCCCTTGCGGAAGGCCTCGATCACCTTGGGCTCGACCTCCGCCATGCACGACACCATGATCATCTGCGCGGCGAGGTTGTTGGTGCGCGCGGCCTTGGTGAGGAACGCCGCATGCTCGGCCGGCAGGCGGTAGCGCCGCGCCGGCGCGTCGTACTCGAGGATGCGTGCGACCACCAGCGCGCCCAGCCATTCGCGCACGTAGCGCTCGTTGAGTCCGGCGGCGCGCGCGATCTCCTCGCTGGTCGAGGGGGCGAGCCCGCTCATGAGGTCGAACAGGCCGGTCTGATGGCCGATCGAGATCATCATGGCGGTGAACGACTCGTTGAGGATCCCGACCATGCGGCCGGCGAAGGCCTCGGCCCGGGCCGGCTCGAAGGCGGGACTCGGACTCGCGGCGCTGGTGCTGGTTTCGGTCATCGATCCTCCCGTGACGGCAGCGAACGCGGTCTCGGAGTCTATCGGCGAACGAGAGCGATGCCGGTTCGGCTCGCTTCGTCGGTCTCGGCGTCGAGCGCGAGGCCCATGCCGTCGGCGAGCCGCGTCAGATAGTTGAAGATTCCGACGATGTGCGCGACCTCGAGCAGCCCGTTGTCGTCGAATCCCAGCCGGCTTAGCGGCTCCCAATCCAGGTCGGTCATGCGCGTGGGCTGGTTTGACAGCTTCTCGGCGACCGTGAGCAGGGCCCGGTCGCGCTCCGACAGCGTGGTGAGCTCGCGCCAGTTCTTCTTCTTGAGGGCCTCGACCAGCCCGGCATCGCCCTTCTCGACACGCAGAAACTCTGCGTGAGACTGCGTTCAATAGTGGCAGTCCTGGGCAGCGGCGGCGACCGCGGCGATCATCTCGCG
>DATAFT010000662.1:0-1840 GCA_036257295.1 Thermoanaerobaculia bacterium | reverse complement strand
TCGCGATGATCGCCGCCACGCTGCTGTCGGTCACTCTGGTGCCGGTCCTGGCGACGTTCCTGATTCGCGGCCGGATCCACGGCGAGCAGAGCAACCCGGTGATGCGCGGGGCGCGCCGGCTCTACCAGCCGCTCCTGCGGTCGGCCCTCGACCACAAGGCGGTAACACTCCTTATCGCCGCCTCCGTGCTCGTCCTCTCATTGATCCTGGTGGCCGGCGGCGGGGTGCTGCTCCAGCCGGTGCGGCTTCCGCTCGACGTCGCCGCCGCGCTCGGTTCGCCCCGGGCCGGGCGCGCCGCGGACCGCATCTCGTCGACCCAGGCCTGGCTCGACGGCAAGCTCGCCCGGGGGATCGGCAACGAGTTCATGCCGCCCCTCGACGAGGGAACGTTGATGTTCATGCCGGTGACGTCGAACGCGATCTCGCTCACCTCCGCGGTCGAGATCATGAAGAAGCAGGACGCGGTGTTGCGGAGCTTCCCCGAGGTCGCCTCGGTGGTGGGCAAGGTGGGCCGCGCCGAGAGCCCGCTCGATCCCGCCCCGATCAACATGTTCGAGACCTTGGTCGAGCTCACCGATCGCAGCGAGTGGCGGCCCGGCATGACCAAGGAGAAGCTGATCGACGAGATGACGGAGAAGAGCCGATTACCGGGCGTCACCACCATCTGGCAGCAGCCGATCCGCAATCGCATCGACATGCTGGCGACCGGCATTCCGACTCAGGTCGGGGTGAAGATCTTCGGGCCGGATCTGCAGGTCTTAGAGCAGAAGGCGCGGGAGGTGGCGGAGGTGTTGCGCGCGCTGCCGGGCGCGGTGGACATCTACCCTGAGCAGATCCTCGGTACGCCCTACCTCGAGATCGTGGTGGATCGTGACGCGGTGGCGCGCTACGGCGCCGCGGTCGCGGATGTCCTCGACGTGGTCGAGACCGCTCTCGGCGGCAAGGACGTGACCACGACGATCGAGGGACGCAATCGATTCGCGGTGCGCGTGCGCTACGCGCGCGAGCTGCGCGACGACGTCGAGGCCATCGAGCGCGTGCTGGTCGATGTGCCGGCGCTCGCGGGCGGCATGGCCGGCGCGGGGCTCGGGAGCGTCCCGGCGAGCTCGCCGCGGATGGCCCGCGTGCCGTTGGCGGAGCTGGCGGCGATCCGCATCCGCCCCGGGCCGTCGATGATCTCGGCCGAGAACGGGCTCCTGCGCGAGCGCGTCTTTCTCAACGTGCGCGGGCGCGACGTCGGCTCCTTCGTGGACGAGGCCAAGCGCGCGGTCCATGAACGGGTGAGTCTTCCCAGCGGGTACTTCCTCGAATGGTCGGGGCAGTACGAGCATCAGGTGCGAGCGAGGAACCGCCTACTCGTCGTGGTGCCGGCGTGCTTCGCGATCATCTTCGTTCTGCTGTGGATGACCTACCGCTCCTGGAAAGAGGCGGCGCACGTGATCCTCGCCATTCCGTTCGCGCTCACCGGCGGCAATCTCCTGCTCTGGGCCCTCCACGTCACCTCGGCGCAGCTCGGATGGAAGACCGGGTTTCACTGGAGCGTCGCGGTGTGGGTGGGTTACATCGCGCTGTTCGGCACCGCGGTGCAGACCGCGGTGGTGATGGTGGTCTATCTGGAGGAGGCGCTGCAGCGTCAGGCCGCGACCGCCGCGATCACCGTCGAGCGGATCCGCGCCGCGGCGATGGAGGGCGCGGTGCTGCGGCTGCGCCCGAAGCTGATGACGGTGTCGACGGTGGTGATGGGGCTGCTGCCCATCATGTGGTCGACCGCGACCGGCTCCGAGGTGGCCAAGCCGATCGCGACGCCGGTGTTGGGCGGCATGCTCTCGTCGCTGGTGCA
>DATAFT010000655.1:0-6061 GCA_036257295.1 Thermoanaerobaculia bacterium | reverse complement strand
GACAGGAACGACCTCGGCGCGGCGATCAGGAACGGCAGATTGATGGCGAGCAAGGCCAGCGCAGTGCCCGCGGCGAGCCATCGCAGCGACGCGAGCCAACCGGCGCCTCGGCGCGACGATCGAACGTCCGCGGAGTGCGCTCCGTTCGGCCACAGGAGACAGGCGGGCGCCCACAGCAACGCCCAAGCCTTGACGCTGAGGCCCAGCCCGAGACAGAGCCCGGCAGCGAGCGAGCCCCCCCCACCCCAACCGGGGATGGGCCAGCGGCGCGCACGAGGCTCGACCGGCGGCGACAGCCAGGTGCTCGCGAGCAGCAGACAGGAGAAGTTGAGCAGCGGCTCGAGATACGTGCTGCGCTCGTGCAGCGCGATCTCGGGAAGGACCGCGTAGCTCGCAGCGGCGACGATCGCGGCGACCGGTCCACCGGCACGATGGGCCACGCGCGCTGACAGTGCGATGTTGGCGGCGCCCAGCAGCGTGACCAGCCACCGCGCCGCCGAGAAGGCGCCGCCCGCGCCCACCACACCAGCGAGCAGCGAGACCGGCGCCAGGAAGAGGAGCATGCCCGGCGGATGCACCAGCACGAAATCGCGGTACGGCAGCTCCCCCTGCGCGAACAGAGCCGCCGCGGTGAAGTACACCGCATCGTCGTAGTCGACTGGAGCGTGGAGCCAGCCGCCTGGAGCGATCCCCGGCCAGGCACGCAGTAGCCAACCGGCCACGACGACCGACCCGACGGCGAAGACGACCCAGAGACGGCGTGGTTCCTTCGTAGCGCCCGCGACAATAGCGCTACCATCCGAGCTCGACCCCCAACCCGACGCGGTGGCGAAGGATTCTCATCCAGGCCGCATCAAACGTCACGAGATGGGCCTGGCAGGGCCAGCAGCGGCGCCAGCCGTGAGCAGGGTGAAACAGGCGTCGCTCCACGTCGAGGACCGCGCCCTGGTCGCCCGCATGGTCGCGGGCGACGATCGCGCCCTGACCGAGCTCGTCGAGCGCTACTCGAGCGCGCTCTTGCGCTTCTCGCTGGTGCGCCTCGGCGGCAACCGTGAGCTCGCTCGCGAAACGGTGCAAGCGGCGCTGACCAAGGCCCTGGGCAGGCTCGACACCTATCGAGGCGAGTCGTCATTGCTGACCTGGCTGTGCGCCTGCTGCCGCAACGAGATCCTGATGCACTTGCGCCGGCTGCGCACGGCCCCTCTGCAGGTCGAGCTCGACGACGACGCGCAGCCGGCGGTGGGATCGCCTTCACGACGCGAGCCCGACCCCGAGACCAATCTGCTGCGCTCGGAGTCGTCCCATCTCGTCCACATCACTCTCGACCTGCTGCCGCCTCGCTACGCCCAAGCGCTCGAGTGGAAGTACGTCGACCAGCTTCCGGTCGACCAGATCGCGGCACGGCTCGGCCTGCGACCGAAGGCGGCCGAGTCGCTCCTCACGCGCGCGCGTAACGCCTTTCGCGCCAGCTACCACCTGGTGGTCTCCGACACCGCGGTCGAGGACGCCACCACGCCGCACTCGAAATCCGAACGCGAGGACTCACGCCGTGAACAAGCCCGACACCAGCCCTGACCCGGCTACGCCTCTCGATGACGAGGCGCTCGGCCGACTGATCGAGAACGCGGGCCCGCGGCCGCCGATCGCGCGCGAGGACCTCGACGCGATCGCCATGGCAGCCCGCGCGGCGTGGCAAGCGCGCCCCACCGCCTCGCGCGCCCGTTCGCGCGCCGCGGTCGTGCTCGCGCTCGCTGCGGCAATCGGCGCGCTGGTCTTCGGCTTGCGCGCGTGGCGGACGACGGTCGAGAGCGGCTCGCCTTCTGCGGCGGCAGCGCCGCCCCGCGTCGCCACGGTCGCGGCCGGGTCGGGATCGCTGCGAGTGGAAGTCGGGGGCGTCGAGCGATCGCTCGCGATCGGCGACGCGGTCCCGAGCGGCGCCGTCGTCCTCACCGCCTCCGGCAGCGTCACCCCGGTCGGTGAAGAGTCGGCGCGAGGCTCGCTGCGGCTCGAAAGCGGCGCCGAGATCCGCATCGACAGCGGCACCGCCGCGCGGTTGGTGTCGTCGAGCCGCATCGACCTCCTCGCCGGCGCGATCTACGCGGATACCGATCCGGACGGCGGCGCGGCGGGCGACGTCGCGAGCGCGCTCGAGGTGCACACCGACGCTGGGACCGCGCGCGACGTCGGGACGCGGTTCATGGTGAGGGTCGACAGCGAGTCGGAAGCGCCGGTGTTGCAAGTGATGGTGCGGGCCGGCGCGGTCATCGTGGAACACGACGGCGAGGTACAGACCGCAAACGGCGGCGAACAGATTCACGTGCGCGCCGACGGCGCGCTCGTGCACGGTCCAGCGGAGCCCTACGGCCCCGAGTGGACCTGGGTGATCGACGCCGCGCCGCCGTTCGAAGTCGCGGACCGAAGCATCGCCGAGATCCTGGACTGGGTGGCGCGCGAGACTGGTTGGACGGTGCGCTACGAGGACGCGGCTCTCGCCGAAGCGGCGCGCAAGATGATCCAGCAGGCGAGCCGCGCGCAGACCGGCGGCCTACGACCGGAAGCGACCTTCGTCCTGCTGGAGGGCGCCAACCTCGATGGGCACCTGGAAGCCGGAGTGCTCACCGTTCGGCGCCGTTGAGGGAGAACACAGTCGGGACCACACTGGCCGCTCCTTCAGAATTCCCAGACCACACCCAGGGACGGGAAGATCCCGGGCCACGCTTCCGGCTCTCGCGTCACCTCGCCGGTCTCGTCGTCGATCGTCACGTCGAACCCCGCATCGTTGGCGCGGTCGTAGACGTTCTGCACGTCGAGGAACAGGAGCAGTGAGCCCTGCGACAGCGGGACTCGATGACTCGCGCGCAGGTCGAGGCGGTGATAAGCGCCCAGCCGCTCGCTGTTGAGGCGACCGAACACGAGCTGGTTCTCGAGCTCGTCGGGGTCGTCGGGATCGGGCAGCAGCACCGATCGCACCGGGGTGGTCGGCCAGCCGCTGCGATAGCGCCAGGCGGCTACGAGGCTCGATCTCGCGCTGATGCGGAAGTCTGCGCCGAGCGTCGCCGCGTGCGGTTGGTCGAGCGAGCGCGGCACCCGATCGCCGTCGATGCGATCCTCGGCGCGCGCGTAGGAGTAGGCGAGCCATCCACTGAGCCGCGCTCCGGCTCGCGCCCGCACCAGCAGCTCGACGCCTTCGGTGTCGCTCCACTCCGGCGTGATGCGCACGCGGTCGGGCTCGACCTCGGGCAGGAACTCGAGCGGCTCGAGCAAGTTCTCGTAGCGCGGCCGGGGGTCCTCGACGTCGCGACGGAAGAGCTCGATGCGCAAGCCCTGGAGTCCAGCGCCGCGACCGCCGAAGATCGCCTCGTAGCCGAGCACCGAGTGCTCCGTCAGCTCGGCCGGGAACAGCGCGGACTCGCCGTCCTCGACCTGGAGCTCGTAGGGCCGCTGGCTCTGGAAGAAACGGCCCCACGATGCGCGCACGACGCTGGCGTCGTCGAGACGCCAGGCGACGTTCAGGCGCGGACTCCACAGCGTGTCATCGGTCGCTTCGTGATGGTCCCACCGCAAGCCGAGCTCGGCCGAGAGCCGATCGAACAACTGCAGCCGATCGGAGGCCCAGGCGCCGACGTGATCGCCGGTAAGCACGTCATCGAACTGAACTTCGTCGGGCTGCGGCGGCGAGAAGGGCGCCAGGATCACGAACTCGCGATCGAGGTGCTTGGCGTAGTCGAACAACGCGTCATAGCGGCGCAGCTCGAATCCGCCCCGCACCAGATTGCGACCGCGATCGTAAGTCCAGGTCTGGCCAAGTCCGCCGACGTCGAGGTCACGCCGGTCGTCGACCTGGAAATCGCCCTTTTCCTCGCTGGCCAAGCCCATCCGGTCGCGCCGGACGTTGGCCACCGAGGCGCTGGTCTCGACCAGCAGACGATCGCCGGGCGTCGCCTCGTGCGTCAACCAGAGGTAGCGGCTTTCGTAGTCATTCTCCAGCAGCTCGAAGCTGTCTTCCCCCTCGCGCTCGTCGAGCTCGAGCTCGTCGCCCGAGATCAGGGCCCGCGCGCCGAAGCGGCCGGCGCCGGTCCCGACCTCCGCCTTGCTCAGAAGGTCCCAGAAGCCCGGGTCTTCGTTGCCCAGGAACTCGCTGGCGAGATCGATCGAGCCGCGGCGACCGCTGATCAGCCAGCCACCGTCGCGCTCGCCATCGGCTCCCCACCCGCCGCTGGCCGACGCGATCAGGTCGACCACGCTGGCCGACAGCAGGTAGCGACGCTCGGAGCCCGGCTCGGCGCTGCGCAGATCGAGGACGCCGCTCATGCGATCGCCGTAGCTCGCCGCGTAGGCGCCAGTCGACAGGGTCACGCCTTCGAGCGCGAGCGCCGGCACCACGGCGAGAGCGTTGTCGTAGTCCTTGAGGTGGAAGGCCTCGTAGAGCTCCTGGCCGTCGAGCAGGATGCTCACTTCGTCGCGGCGTCCACCGTGAACGCTGAGCTGCGCCGTCACGTCGTTGGCGGCGGTGCCGGGAAGGAGCGACGCGGCACGCAGAACGTCGCCGCCGAGATGCGGCAGCCGATCGATGTCGTCGCGACTCATCGCGAACGCCGACGCCGGCCGCTCCTCGAGCAACGTGAGACGACTCGGCCGCACCACGATCTCTTCTTCGACGAAGGGTTGTGGGTACAGGTGGAAAACCACGCGGCGCTGCGCGCCTGACGACACCGAGACTTCGATCCGCTGCGCCAGGAACCCTTCGGCGCTCGCCTCCAGCGTGTAGCGCCCCGCCGGTAGCTCGTCGATCGAGAAGCGTCCGGAGTCGTCGACTGCGGCGTCGATCTCGCGCGCGCCCGTCAGTCGCAGGCGCGCTCCCGTGACCCCGGATCCCGCATCGCCCAGCGCCAACACCTCGCCCTGGATCGACGCCGTGCTCTCGACCGCTTCAGCTCTCGCCACCACGACGAGAACGCCGCTCGGCCCCTCGCGCGCCATCAGGCCGTGCGGCGCGAGAACCTCATCGAGCGCCCGGCGCGGATCGCTCGACACCGGCTCGTCGCGCACTCTCATCTCGGGCTTCACCACTTCGCCCGTGAAGAGCACGGTGAGGCCGAGCGCGCCCAGGTCCCGCAGGACCTCCGCCAGGGGTCGGCCCGCGTACTTCACCTGCGCCGCCACGGTTGGAGGGGCGCCGTCCGGCTGCTGCCCGTAGAGGGCCGGGCCCACCACGCAGAGGGCGGCCGCGAACCCACAGGCGGTCGCGAAGGATCGGGCGCTCGCGCGCATCAAAGAACAGGACGGCAACCCTGCGGAGGTCACATGGAGAATCATGATTGGTTCGCCCGAAGAAGCAAAGCGCGGGCGCCGGCGGCACTACTCCTGGCGGCGATCCTGTTGAGCCCACCCATCGCTGCCGGCGCGGCGGACGTCGCCGGGGCCGGCGCTGCCAGGCTGGCCGAGCGCTTCCCATCCGACACTGACGGCGGCTTCACGCTCGGGCTCGATGCCGCGCTCGGCGTCGAGCCGGCGCGCTGGGACGGCGTCGACTCGACGACGGAGCGTCCTGCCCCGCGGTTCGGCCCGACCGCCTCGCTCTCGCTCGGTGACATGCGCGCGATCGCGGTCGCGATGCGGCAGGAGACACCGCAGTCCGCGCCCGCCCAGCCGGCGCCCAGCGACGGCAGCTTCGGGCGCTGGCTCAAGCGGCACTGGTGGGTGCCCGCCCTGGTCGGCGCCGCGGTGCTCGCCACCGCGGGCGAGAGCCTCTATGACGACGACGACGAAGACGACGACCGCTGAAACGGTTCCGACCCCGACTCAACCTCGAGGAGACTTCTCATCATGAAACGGCGCTCACAGCATCGGCTGCCTCCGGGCTCCATTTTCGTCGCCGCGGCGCTCCTGGTCTCGAGCGCGACCGCGCTCGTTGCCGAGTCGGCCGCGGCGGAGCGCGGCAAGAAGAGAGGGGACCGCTTCACGGCGGAGTTCCGCCTGGATGACTGCACGTTCGTCACCAACGACGACGATTCCCCCGGTAACCCGTTCTTCCCGCTGGTGCCGGGGAACCAGATCGTGC
>DATAFT010000618.1:0-5739 GCA_036257295.1 Thermoanaerobaculia bacterium | reverse complement strand
GCGCGCGAGGTCGGCACCGAGGGACGACTGGGCGGTCAGGCCGACGCTCCCGGCGTGGCCGGCACCTGGAAGGGCGTCACCGACAACGTCAACGTCATGGCCGCCAACCTCACCGAGCAGGTGCGCGGCATCGTCAAGGTGGTGACCGCGGTCGCCAACGGCGACCTCAAGCAGAAGCTCACCGTGAACGCCAAGGGCGAGGTGGCGGCGCTGGCCGACACCATCAACGCCATGACCGACACGCTGGCCACCTTCGCCGATCAGGTGACCAGCGTGGCCCGCGAGGTCGGCGTCGAAGGGCGCCTCGGCGGCCAGGCCAACGTGCCGGGCGCCGCCGGCACCTGGAAGGACTTGACCGGCAACGTCAACCTGCTGGCCGCCAACCTGACCAACCAGGTCCGCGCCATCGCCGAGGTTGCCACCGCGGTGACCAAGGGCGACCTCACGCGGTCGATCCAGGTCGACGCCCGTGGCGAGGTCGCCGAGCTCAAGGACAACATCAACACGATGGTCGACAACCTGCGCGGGGCGACCGACCGCAACAACGAGCAGGACTGGCTCAAGACCAATCTGGCGCGATTCACCAGCATGCTCCAGGGTCAGCGCGACCTCGGCACCGTGGGCCAGATGCTGCTGTCGGAGCTGGTGCCGCTGGTCAACGCGCACCAGGGCGTCATCTACCAGATGGAGCTCGACCGGCCGCCCCGCCTGCGTCGCCTCGCCAGCTACGCCAACGCGCAGGAGAACGGCTACGCCGAGGTGATCGTCCCCGGTCAGGGCTTCATCGGCCAATGCGCGGTCGATCGCCGGCGCATCCTGGTGACCAACGTGCCGTCCGACGCGGTGCCGGTGGGCAGCGTGCTGTTCTCGGCGCTGCCGCGCACCCTGGTGGTCTTCCCGGTGGTGTTCGAGGGAGAGATCAAGGCCGTGCTCGGACTCGCGTCGCTCGGCGAGTTCTCGCCATCGCACCTGGCGTTCCTGGAGCAGCTCACGGCGTCGATCGGCATCGTGCTCAACTCGATCGAGGCCACCATGCAGACCGAGGGCCTGCTCAAGCAGTCCCAGCAGCTCGCCGGCGAGCTGCAGACACAGCAGAAGGAGCTGCAGCAGACCAACGAGCAGCTCGGCCAGAAGGCGCAGCAGCTCGCCGAGCAGAACGTCGAGGTCGAGCGCAAGAACCAGGAGATCGAACAGGCCCGCCGCGCGCTCGAGGAGAAGGCCGCCGAGCTCGCGCTGACTTCGAAGTACAAGTCCGAGTTCATGGCCAACATGTCGCACGAGCTGCGCACGCCGCTCAACAGCATCCTCATCCTGGGCCAGCAGCTCGCCGAGAACCCGGAGCGCAACCTGACCGGCAAGCAGGTCGAGTTCGCCCGCACCATCCACGGCGCCGGCACCGACCTGCTCAACCTCATCAGCGACATTCTCGACCTCTCGAAGATCGAGTCCGGCACCGTCACCGTCGACGCCCAGGAGGTCCTGTTCGGCAGCCTGCTCGATTCGACGCGACGCACGTTCAGCCACGACGCCGAGCGCAAGGGCATCGCCTTCGAGGTGCTGCTCGACCCGGCCGTCGGCACCAACATGGTCACCGATCCCAAACGTCTGCAGCAGGTGCTCAAGAACCTGTTGTCGAATGCCTTCAAGTTCACCGAGCAGGGCCGCGTCCGCCTCCACGTCAAGGCGGCGGCGAGCGGCTGGACCGCGGGCCACCCCACGCTCGGACAGGCCAGCGGCGTGGTTGCGTTCGAAGTCTCCGACACCGGCATCGGCATTCCGGTCGAAAAGCACCGGCTCATCTTCGAGGCGTTCCAGCAGGCCGACGCGTCGACCAGCCGCAAGTACGGCGGCACCGGCCTCGGTCTCAACATCAGCCGAGAGCTCGCCAGCCTGCTAGGCGGCGAGATCCAGCTCCGCTCGACGCCCGGGGTGGGTAGCCTCTTCACTCTCTATCTGCCGCAGCGCTTCGCCGGCTTGCAACACGTCGAGCGAACCGCCGAGGTTGCGGCCGGCACCACCACGCTGTGGCCGCCGCCCGCTCCGGTTCGCCTCCCGGAGCGCGTCGTCGTCGAAGACGATCGCAGCGAGGTGGCGCCGGGCGACGCCACGCTGCTCATCGTCGAGGACGACCCCCACTACGCCCGCATCCTGGTCGACCTCGCCCGCGACAACGGCTTCAGGGTCCTGGCCGCCACGCGCGGCGACGAGGCGCTCGAGCTGGCGCGGCAGTTCACCCCGGCGGCGGTATCGCTCGACGTCTTCCTGCCCGACATGCTGGGCTGGACCGTGCTGAGTCAGCTCAAGCAGGACCCCGCCACCCGGCACATTCCGGTACAGATGGTCACCCTCGACGAGGACCGCCAACACGGCCTCGCGCGCGGGGCGTTCTCCTTCATCACCAAGCCGGCCAGCACCGAAGGTCTCCGCGACGCGTTGTCCCGGATCAAGGACTACGCCGCGCCGCGGCGCCGCCGCCTGCTGGTGGTCGAGGATGACCCGGCGGAACGAATGTCGATCGAGCAGCTGCTCGGTCACGACGACATCGACATCGTCACCGTCGACAGCGGCGCCGCCGCGCTCGACGTGCTGCACGAGGAGCGCTACGACTGCGTCGTTCTCGACCTGCGCCTGCCGGACATGTCGGGATTCGAGGTGCTGGAGCGCCTGCGCGAAGACGACGCGCTGCGCGACATCCCGGTGGTGGTCTTCACCGGACGCGAGCTCTCTCCCGACGAGGACGCCCAGCTCCACACGCTGGCTCGCAGCGTCGTGGTCAAAGGCGTCGAGTCGCCCGAGCGGCTCCTCGACGAGACCGCTCTCTTCCTCCATCGCGTCTTCGCGGAGCTCCCGGGCGAGAAGCAGCGGATGCTCGAGCGGCTGCACCGCTCCGACGAGGACCTCATGGGCAGGACGGTGCTGGTGGTGGACGACGACGTGCGCAACATCTTCGCCCTGTCGAGCGTGCTCGAGCGCCGCGGCATGAAGGTGTTGACCGCAACCACCGGCGCCGACGCCATCAAGACGATGGAGACCACCAGCGACCTCGCCATCGTCCTGATGGACATCATGATGCCGGGGATGGACGGCTACCAGACCATGCAGGCCATCCGCCGCGATCCGCGCTTCGTGCGGCTGCCGATCATCGCCCTCACCGCGAAAGCGATGAAGGGAGACCGCGAGAAATGCCTGGAGGCGGGGGCGTCGGACTACCTCGCCAAGCCGGTCAACACCGAGCAACTGCTGTCCGCGCTGCGGATGTGGCTTCATCGCTGAGGACGGGCGGGCGATGGCAACGATGGTGAAGGGGGGGCCCATGAGCGTCGAAGAAAAGGTCTCGATCCTCCTGGTCGACGATCAGCCGGGCAAGCTCCTCAGCTACCAGACCATCCTCGAGGGTCTCGGTGAGACGCTGATCACCGCCGGGTCCGCCACCGAGGCCCTCGAGCAGCTCCTGCGCCACGACATCGCGGTGGTGCTGGTAGACGTCTGCATGCCCGACCTCGACGGCTTCGAGCTCGCTGGCATCATCCGGGAGCATCCGCGCTACCAGAAGACGTCGATCCTGTTCGTGTCGGCGGTCCACCTCACCGAGCTCGATCGGCTGCGCGGCTACGAGTGCGGCGCGGTGGACTACATTCCGGTCCCGATCGTGCCCGAGATCCTGCGCGCCAAGGTCGCCGTCTTCGCCGAGCTCTACCGCAAGACCCGCCAATTGGAGCGGCTCAACCAGGAGCTCGAGAGCCGCGTCCGCGACCGCACCGCCGAGCTCGAAGCCTCCACCGCCCGCCTGCGCGAGAGCGAGGAGCAGCTCCGCGACGCCGACCGCCGCAAGGACGAGTTCCTGGCCATGCTGGCGCACGAGCTGCGCAACCCGCTGGCGCCGATCCGCACCGCGGTGCAGCTGATGCGCTTCAAGGAGCTACCCGACGAGCAGCGCACGCGCGCGCGCGACATCATCGAGCGGCAGATCGACCAGCTGGTCCGTCTGATCGACGACCTGATGGACGTCTCGCGCATCACGCGCGGCATGATCACGCTGCATCGCGAGCCGATCGACCTCACCGCGGTGATCGCGCGCGCGGTCGAGACCACGCGGCCGCTGATCGACTCGCGCCGTCAGGAGCTGACGGTGGCGCTGCCGCCGCGCCCGCTCAAGGTGGAAGGCGACTCCACGCGGTTGGCGCAAGTGATCGGCAACGTCCTCAACAACGCCGCCAAGTACACCCCGGAAGGTGGACGCATCCGCCTCCAGCTCCATGCCGAGGTGGACGAGGCGGTGATCACGGTGAGCGACAGCGGGATGGGGATTCCGCCCGAGATGCTGGGCAACGTCTTCGACCTCTTCACCCAGGTCAACCGCACCCTCGACCGGGCCCACGGCGGCCTCGGGATCGGGCTCGCCCTGGTGCGGAAGATCGTCCAGATGCATGGCGGCCGCGTGAGCGCTTCGAGCGCCGGGCTCGATCAGGGCACTGAGATCGAGATCCGCCTCGATCTGATCGAGGAGGAGCGAAGGACGGTGGCGGCGCATGCCGCCGAGGCGCAGGCGGCGGAGCTGCCGGAGCTCCCGGTGCGCCGCATCCTGGTGGTCGACGACAACGAGGATGCCGCCGCACTGATCGCGCTCCTGCTGAAGCTCGCCGGGCAAGAGGTGCGCACGGCGAACGACGGCGCCGAAGCGCTGGTGACAGCGGCGGCGCTGCGGCCCGACGTCGTCTTCCTCGACCTGGCGATGCCGGGACTCAACGGCTACGAGACCGCTCGACGCATCCGCCAGGAGCCCTGGGGCCAGGAAGTGGCGTTGATCGCGCTGTCGGGCTGGGGCCAGCGTCGCGACCGCGCCCGCACCGCCGAGGCGGGCTTCTCCGCCCACCTGGTCAAGCCGGTGAGCGAGGCCCAACTGCTCGCCGTTCTGGCCGAGCTGGCGCCGCCGCAGGTCGGCCAATCCGGCGCCATGATCGGCTAGCGGGGATTTGAGGGCCGCCAACCGCGCGTGTTAGCCTCACCACGTGCGGTCAACTGGCCCATCCCCGTTGGGGAGGGCGGCTCAAGCGAGGAAAGGAGCGCGCCGGCATGCAGAAGCATGACGAGGTGAAAGAGGAGCTGATCAAGACCGACATCGAGTTCCGCCGCTTGTACCAGGACCACCAAGACCACGAGCGGCGGATCGACCAGATGCTTCGAACCCACGACACCTCGACCGACGACGAAATCGAGCTCAAAGCCCTCAAGATCCAAAAGCTCCGCCTCAAGGACCGCATGGAGGAGATGATCCGCACCCGAATCGAGGGCGGCCGGGTATCGGCCTGACCGCCCCCGAGCTCGAGATCTCCCCAAGCTCGCTCTCAGTTGCGATTCGCCAGAGAAGCGTGGCCGTTCGTCCTGCCTCCCGCGGTCGCCGCGGCAGGTCTGTTCGCGTTCGGTTACCCCGCCGCCGGCGCCGTCGCCGCGGTGCTGGCGATCCTGCTGCTGCTCTTCTTTCGCGACCCCGGGTCGCGTTTCGACGGCCCCGAAGACGTACTGGTGGCGCCGGCGTGGGGCAAGGTGCTGCGCGTCGAGCCCGCCCACGATCCTGCGGTGTCGACCGAGCCGCTGCATCGCATCGTCACCTTCCTCTCGGTGTTCGACGTCCACCTCCAGCGGGCTCCGATCGGTGGACGGGTGGTCCACTCGGAGGAGAAAGCGGGCCGTCGCGTGGCCGCCTTTCGCCACGACGCCGGCGAGGTCAATGCCGGGCGG
>DATAFT010000462.1:0-16211 GCA_036257295.1 Thermoanaerobaculia bacterium | reverse complement strand
CGCGTCGAGCGCTCGGTGCGCAACGCGCGCAGCCCCGGGGTCGAGTAGCGGTTGAGGAACACGGTGTCGGTCTCCTGCGCGGCGAGGATCGCGTTCTTCCAGTTGTCGTGGACCGGAGACTCGGCGGAGGAAACCATGCGGGTCCCCATCTGCACTCCCTCGGCGCCGAGCGCGAAGGCGGCCGCCATCGAACGACCGTCGGTGATGCCGCCGGCAGCGATGATGGGGACGGTGACCTTGGAGCGGATCAACGGCAGCAGGACCATGGTGGCGACGTCGCGCGGGTTCTTGAATCCGCCGCCTTCGCCTCCTTCGACCACCAGGCCGTCGACGCCGGCGTCGATCGCCTTGAGCGCGCCCCGCAGCGTCGGCACCACGTGGAACACGGTGAGGCCGGCCTGCTTGAGACGCGCGCAGTACTTGGCCGGGTCACCCGCCGAGGTGGTGACGAACTTGACTCCCTGGTCGACCACGAAGTCGACGATGCCGGGGTCGCGCACGAACGCCTGCGCGATGTTGACCCCGAACGGCTTGTCGGTGAGGTCGCGCATCTTGCGGATCTCGTCGCGGATCTCCTCGAGCCGCCCGGAGGAGGTCTCGATGATTCCCATCGCGCCGGCGTTGGAGACCGCCGAGGCGAGCTGGGCGCGCGCGATCCAGCCCATCGGCGCCTGCACGATGGGGACGTCGACGCCGAGCAGTTCCGTGACGCGGTTGCGGATCTTCATGGGGCTCCCTTTCGTCAATCGGCTTCGCATCCTACCGCCGAGGGGCGTCGTCGTCGCGCCGCGTCGCCGAAGCGCGCGTCCGCCGGCCGCGGTCGGCTATCCTGGCGTCTCGACCGACCAGGCGACCGATTCGGTCCGCCGAATCGGATCGCACGATGTGATTCCTAGCAGGGTGCTGACACACTGCCTTTCTCAGCGCCCTGCTAGCAGGAGGCACCGCGATGGAGACTTCGGAGCAGCGCGGCCGTCGTTGGCTCGCCGGCGCCGCTTTCACGACACTCGTCTGCGGGCTGGTCGCCGTCGCCGGGCTCGGCGTCGCACCGGTGTTCGCCGCGGAGAGCGACTCCGCGACCAGCGAGACCGCGCTCGACCGCTACGTCGCCAAGCCCGACGACGCTTTCCGCTTCGCGCGGGTGTCGCTCGTCGAAGGCGACGGCTACCGGGCGCACGTGCTCGAGCTGGTGTCGCAGCGCTGGCGAAATCCATGGGAGGTCGATCGCACCGAGTGGCATCACTGGTTGACCGTCATCGTGCCCGCGCAGGTGCGCCACCGCACGGCGCTGCTCTGGATCGGCGGCGGCGACAACGACGACCCCGCGCCGACGAAGGCGGTGGATCGATCCGTGCGGCTCGCGCTCTCGACCGGAAGCGTGGTGGCCGATCTCGGCATGGTGCCCAATCAGCCCCTCTTCTTCGCCGATTCGCCCAAGGACGGGCGCTTCGAGGACGATCTCATCGGCTACGCGCGCGCCAGGTACATCGTCACCGGCGACGTCGAGTGGCTGGTGCGCCTGGCGATGGTGAAGTCGGGCGTGCGCGCGATGGACGCGGTGCAGCAGTACCTGCGCAGCGCCGAAGGCGGCGGCGTCGCCATCGACGACTTCGTGGTCGCCGGCGGATCGAAGCGGGGTTGGACCACCTGGCTGGTAGGCGCCGTCGACGCACGTGTCCGCGCCATCGCCCCAGTGGTGATCGACGCGCTCAACAGCGAAGTGATTACCCGCCATCACTACGAGGCCTACGGTTTCTTCTCGCCCGCGCTCGGCGACTACATCCGGCACGGTCTGATTCCGTACCAGCTGGGGACCGAGCCGTACCACCGCATCCTCGCGATCGAGGACCCCTACAACTATCGCCATCGCGACCGGCTGCGCTCGATCCCGAAGCTCCTGGTCAACGCCGCCGGCGATCAGTTCTTCCTGCCCGACAACTCACGCTTCTACTTCGCCGACCTCGAGGGCGAGAAGCACCTGCGCTACGTCCCCAACGCCAAGCACGACCTTGCCGGCAGCGACGCGCAGGACACCATCCTCGCGTTCTATCGCGCGGTGCTCGAGGATCGGCCGCGCCCGCGCTTCGCCTGGCGCACGCTCGACGACGAGTCCATCGTCGTCACGGCCCAGGATCGACCGCGCGAGGTACGGCTGTGGCAGGCGACCAACCCGAACGCTCGCGATTTCCGGCTCGACGTCATCGGCAAGGCCTGGTCGAGCGCGCCGCTACCGGAGTCGGCGCCCAACGAATGGAAAGCGAGCGTGGCGCAGCCCGCGAGCGGCTACACCGCGTACTTCGTCGAGCTGACCTATGACGCGCTCAAGCTCACCACCACGGTGAGCGTGGTGCCCAACCGGCTGCCCTATCAGCTCGACCTCGAGCACCACCAAGGCCCATGGCTGGGCGAGCGGTAGCGAGAAGGCGCGCGATGAGGTGGAACGGCAGGAGTGGAGCGACGGTCGTGGGGGCGCTCGGCGTGGCCGCAGCGCTGTGGCTGGGGTGGCCGGCGGTCGACAGCGGCGCGCAGGACGACTACCTCGACGCGGAGCTGCGCCGCGCGGTCGAACGGTTGAAGACGGAGGCACCGCGGCCGGCGGCCGACTTCGACCAGGCCCGCGCGCGGTTGCAGACCCTGTGGCGCTGGATGAACGCCTACGCGCTGGCGGGAGGCGCGGTGCCGATCGACTTTCCGCAGGAGTACCTGGTCGAGATCCTCGGCACACGAACCCTGTCGGGCCGGCCCGAGGACGCGCGCGTCGCGGTCATGAAGGACGAGACCCGCGCGTTCCTGTCCGAGGTGGACAACGTGAAGGTCCCGAACATCGACGACCCAGTGGGCATCGTTCGCTCCGCCTCCGACTTCGTCGATCGCTACGTGCGCGAGCTCGCCGCCAACGAGGGCCGGCCGAACGCGCTGGGTTCGATCGAGCTCGAGCCTCCGGCCCAGCCGCTGCGCGCCGGTGAGCTGACCCGCATCGTCCAGACCTGGACCGTCGGCGATCTACCGATGCAGCCGGGCGGCGGCCTCGTCCTCACCGGCGGCGCCACCAGCGGCCGCGGCATCCGGATCCAGTCCAGCGATCCCAAGGGCGAAGGCTGGGTCACGGTGACCACGTCGAAGAGCGGCGCGAAGCTCGTCCCCGCCGCACCCTGGGCCGAATGGAGGACCTTCATCACTCGCTCGGTGCTCGCGTTCCGACTCGAGGGTGCGCCGCTCGAGCGCGGGGACACGGTGACGATCACCTATGGGGACGGCGCCGGCGGAAGCCCAGGCTTGCGCGTGCCGCGGTACTCCAACGACCGGCTGGTCCTCGCCGTCAGACTCGACCTCGAAGGTCGCGGCGAGGCCTGGACACCGAAGTGGCCGTCGCTCGAGGTCGCCGGCGCGGCCGAGATCCAACGCGTCACCGCGCTGCAGCCGTCGGTGGTCGAGCCCGGCGAAGCGTTCACCGTCGCCATCCGCAGCGAGGATCGATGGAAGAACCTCTCGAGCTCGACCACGCCGGAGTACGAGCTGCTGCTCGACGGGAAGAGGTTCGCGACGGTGCCGGCCGGGAGCAGCAGCCTCCACACCCTCGAAGGCGTGCGCGTCGACGTTCCCGGGGTGCACCGATTCGAGGTGCGCAGCACGGACGGCCGGCTGCGGGGAGGCGGCAATCCACTGTGGGTCGAGCCGAACGCGCGTCGGCGCGTGTGGTGGGGCGATACTCACGGTCACAGCGGCTTCGCCGAGGGTCAAGGCTCACCCGATGGCTACTACCAGTTCGGCCGTGACGTGGCGAGGCTCGACTTCCTGTCGCTGTCCGAGCACGACATGTGGATGGACGACCTCGAGTGGAAGAGCCTGATCGAAGCAGTCGTGCGCTACCGTGATCCCGGCCGCTTCACGCCGCTGCTCGGCTACGAGTGGACCGCGTTTCCTCAGCTCGGCGGACACCACAACGTGTATTTCGCCGACGACGAAGCGGCGCGGCGTCGCGTCCCGCTGCAGGACGCGCTCGAGCTCGAGGAGCTGTGGAGCGGATTGCGGCGAGCGAACGAGGTCGACGACCTGCTGGTCATCCCGCACGCTCATCAGGCCGGCGACTGGCGGCGCAGCGACGGCGACCTCGAGCGAGTGGTCGAGATCACCTCGGGCCACGGCTCCTTCGAGTTCTTCGGCCAGAACTACCTCGAGAACGGGTTCGAGGTCGGCTTCATCGGATCGGGGGACAACCACAACGGCCACCCCGGCTACACCGGGATCGGCAACGGGCAGCTGGGCGGCCTCGCGGCGGTGCTCGCGCCGGAGAACACGAGCGCGGCCATCTTCCGCGCGCTGCGCGAGCGCTCGACCTATGCGACCACCGGTGAGCGCATCCTGCTCGACGCCAGCTTGAACGGTGAATCGATGGGGCGGCGCGTGACCGAGGCGCCGGTGCGGACGTTGGCGGCGCGGGTCTCGGGGACGCAGCCGATCGAGTTCGTCGACGTGGTCAAGAACGGCGAGCTGGTGTTCCGCAAGAGCGACCAGCGCGCACCCGCGATCGCGTCACGAATGTGGGTGCAGGTCTGGTTCGAGTCGTCGACCGAGGTGTTCAACGGCCATCGCAACCCCAGAGGGGCGCGGCCGTGGAAGGGAAGCCTCACCGTCGACGGCGCGCGGCTCCTGGGATGGACCGACCCCTGGTTCGCGCACCCCGAGTCCTACCGAGTGGTGCGGCCCGATCCAGCGGCGAATCGCCTCGACTTCCAACTGATCACCCGCGGCCGCGGCACCGCGATCCTGCTCGAGCTCGACGGCGCTACCGCGGCGACGCGCGTGGCTGTGCGGCTCGAGGAGGTGACCGAGTCGCCGGGCGATCCCGGCGCGCGCGATCGGCCGGCGGCGAAGCTTCCGGCCGAGGAGCTCGAGTTCGCGGTGGGCGACCTCGCGAGCGGGCCGTTCGAGCGCGAGCTCACGGTGGTACGCAACGTCGATCGGGTGCGATCGCGGATTGTCGCCGCGGAAAGCGCACTCGACGTCGATCTCGAATATCGCGACACCACGCCACCTCGGCGAGGGGACTGGTACTTCCTGCGCGTCGGTCAGATCGACGGCGCGATGGCGTGGTCGAGTCCGTGGTGGATGGGCGGCAGCGACAAAGCGAAGGAGTAAGGCAGTGGCATACGAGACGCTCCTGGTCGATCGCAGCGAACGAATCGCCACCATCACGCTCAATCGTCCGCAGGCGCTCAACGCGGTCACGGCGACGATGACCAAGGAGCTCACCGAGGTCATCGACGAGTGCGCGCGCGACGCCGAGACTCGCGTGTTGATCCTCACCGGCGCCGGTCGAGCTTTCTGCGCCGGCGAAGACGTCAAGGAGCGCCCCGCCGACTCGCCCGAGGTGCGAGCGCGCAGCACGCCGCTGGGCAAGATGGTCGCCGGTCCCGGCGCCCACATCCAGTTCGCGCACACGCTGCGCTCGATGACCAAGCCGGTGATCGCCGCGCTCAACGGACCGGCGGTGGGGCAGGGCCTGAGCATGGCCCTCGCCTGCGATGTGCGGATCGCGGCGCAGGACGCCCGGCTGGGGGCGATCTGGGTCCGGCGCGGCATTCCGCCGGAGTCGGCCGGGGCGTACCTGCTGACGCAGCTGGTCGGCCCGGCCAAGGCGTGCGAGCTGATCTTCACCGGGCGAATGGTCGAGGCCGGCGAGGCCGAAGCGATCGGGCTGGTGAACCAGGTGGTCCCGGCGGGCCGCGCGGTCGAGGCTGCGCGGGAGATGGCGCGCAGCATGGCCGAGAACGCGCCGGTCGCTATCGCGATGGCGAAGATGATGACCTACCAGGCGTTGGAGACCAGCCTGCAGGTCCACGGTCGCCTCGACTTTCTCGGACAGGAATTCTGCTTCAACACCGCCGACCGCGAGGAAGGCATCCGTTCGTTCATCGAGAAGCGCCCCGCCGACTTCAGAGGTCGCTAGCCCGGTCGCAGCCGGCGGCCGAAGCCCAGCTGATCGGGAAAACCCCTAGTCCAGGTTCAGTCGCGGCCCGGATGGTTTCTATATCCACCGGAGTGGCAGCCTAACCTCCCCTCGGGACCTCACCGGCCGAGCGGCAGCAGCGCGGCCGGACCGCCAGCATCAACAACGGGAGAAAGACGCGACATGAAGCCGGCAGCACATCCGTCCTCGCCCACCACCAACTGGAGCCTCCCGTACGGCATCGTTCTCGCCGGCGGAACGGGAGAGCGCCTGAGAGCCGTCACCGAGGGTAGGCAGGGCGATCACCGCCCCAAGCAGTTCTGCACGTTCACTGGAACCCGATCGATGCTGCAGCACACCCTCGATCGCGTGAAGACCGTGGTGCCGCACCAGAACGTCTTCACCGTGATCACCAGCGGTCAAGAGCGCTTCCTGCCCGACGCCCTGACTACGGCGCCCCCCGGCCGCATCTTCACGCAGCCGGCGGATCGCGGCACCGCCGCGGCGGTGTTGCTGCCGCTCACCGCGATCTACGAGCGCGACCCCGATGCCGCGGTGATGATCTTCCCGTGCGACCACTTCGTGTATCCCGAAGGACGGTTCCTCGAATACGTGGTCGCCACCTATCGGTTGTGCCGCCGCTTCCGCCAGTCGCTGGTCGTTCTCGGCGCCGCGCCGACGTCGCCAGAGACCGACTATGGCTGGGTCATGACCGAGGATCCAGTGGGCAACGGCACCAGTCCGCTGCTCCAGGTCGGACGCTTCATCGAGAAGCCGTCTCCGGAAGAGGCTAAGCGGATGCTGCGGCTGGGTGGATTCTGGAGCACGATGGTCGTCGCCGCCCGTGCGCGTACGTTGTGGGACTTGAGCTGGAAGGTGCTGCCCGAGGTGATGCCGCAGTTCGACACCTTGCGCGGCGTGCTCCACGCGATTCGGACCGGACTGGTCGATCGCGAACAGGAGCAGATCGCGATCGATCACGTGTATCAACGCATCGAGGCGGCCAGCTTCTCGTCCGACGTCATGCAACGCGCAACCGATTCGACGTTGCTCTTCCCGATGCAGGACGTGCAATGGAGCGATTGGGGTCGGATCAAGCGTGTTGCCGCGACGCTCCGTCAACTCGGCCTGCGCACGCCGGCGCCAGCGGCTCAGGCCCAGGCTTCGTGACGATCCCCCGGTTGGGCCGAGACTAGGGGTGCGAGCCGACCTTCGGGTCTGGCGACTGGTCGGCTAAGCTCTCGCAAGACTAGGGAGCCCGATGGCTGAGAATCGGTCGAGCGAGCCGGGTTCGCAAGCCGAACCCTGGCGCCTCCTTCCTGTCCCCGACCGTTCATCGCCCGCGACCAGCTCGGGTAGTGAGGCCCCTCGCCTCGCATCGTTCCTAGCGGACAGGCCGAAAAACGACGACGCCGACAAGTCGACGACGCTCTCATCCGGGGGGTCGGTGGTAGGAATCGGCGCCTCTCTCGACGCGGCGCCAGTGCTGCAGACGATGTTCCGCCCTCTCGCGCGCGGCAACCTGTCGTTCGTCTTGATCCTGAGTGACGCGGATGGCCCTCAAACGGAGGCCCTGACCAGAGCTTTGTCTGCCGTGTCGCCACTCTCCTTCGTCATCGCCGCCGACGGGATGGCGCTCGAGCCGGGCCACGTCTACGTTGCCGGCCGCGACCGATCGATCAGCCTCGCCGAGGGCCGCATTTGGCTGGCGCCTCCGCCTCGACCAGACCAGCGGCTGGCACCTAGCGACGGCCTGCCGGTCGACTCGTTCCTCGAGTCCCTCGCTCTCGACTGCGCGGAGCGCGCGGTCGCGGTCGTGGTCGCCGGCGCGGGCAATGACGGAGCGCTCGGTGTGCGCGCGATCAAGGACATGGGCGGTTTGGCTCTGGCGCAGGATCCTGACACGGCGACGCCGCGCGGAATGCCCGACTGCGCCGTCGCCACTGGACTGATCGATCAGGTCCTCGCTCCCCGCGACCTCGCGGCCCGCGTTCTCGAGCTCACCAAACGGGCCGGGGGCGCCGCTCGCGACGCTCGTTCCTCCGAGCCGCCGCCGCGGATCGCTCAGCCCGCCGATCGCCACGTTGCTGGTGGCGCGCACCCGGTCGACCTCCACGCGACGCGACCGGCGGCTCGCCATCCCGGATTGTTGATGCCGGCAGGGGCATGGACGGCCCTGCGAGAGCGTGTCCTCGAGCCCATGATTCGAGGTCGGGCGCGGTCCGAGTCTCTGCGGATCTGGGTGCCGCAATGCGGAACCGGCGTCGATGCGTATTCGGTCGCGCTGCTGGTCGAGGCGGTCCTCGATGACCTCGACGCGCGCCTCGAAGTCAAGGTTCTGGCCACCGACCTCGACGAACAATCCCTACACATCGCGCGGGCCGGCCTCTTCCCCGAAAGCGCATTGGGCGATCCGTCGGTCGAGCGGGACCGGTATCTGATCCGCGAAGACGATCGTCGCTATCGAGTCGTGTCACGCCTTCGAAACGAGGTGCTGTTCGCGTCTCATGACCTCTTGCACGACCCTCCTTTCTCGCGCCTCGACCTGATCGTTTGCCGAGGTCTGATCGCTTCACTGGAGCTCGTGCTCCAGGCACGCATCCTCCGCCTCTTCCACCGCGCGTTGCTGCCCGGAGGTGCGCTCTTCGTGGGCGACACCGACACCATCGCGGCCCAGCGTCCGGAGCTCCTGTTCGAGGCGGTGGACCGCAAGTGGCGCATCTTTTCTCGGGTCGGCTCGCGACGCCGACGCCAACCGTTGTTGTCCCTGCTGCGCGCCGAGGCCGAGGATGAGCACGATTGGAGAACGCCCGTTTTCGCCGTGAGCTTCGATTCCACCGCGCCCCCGCGGGTCGGGCGCGCCGCAGAGGCGGATGCGAACGATGAGTCCACGGCGCTCGGCGAGCAGCTGCAGGACGCGGTCGAAGACCTGCGGGCGATGAATGAGGAGCTCGAGTCGTCGCGAGAGGAGCTCCAGTCGATGAACGAAGAGCAGGTGGAGCTCAACGACCGCTTGAGCCTGGTGAACACCGAGCTCGAGGCCAAGGTTCGGGAGCTCGAGAGCACCACCAACGACCTCGCCAATCTGCTCGATGGCACCGAAGTCGCCACGGTTTTCCTCGATCGCCAGTGCCGGCTGCGCCGATTCACGCCCGCGATTCGCGGCTTGATCGAGTTGAGAGAGTCCGACCTGGGACGCCCGCTCTCGCACTTCAACTTCGAGCTCGACGACGCGTCGTTGCTGGCCGACATCGAGCGGGTGCTCGTGACGTCGACACCGATCGAGGCGGTCGCCAGGGGCAAGCACGACCGTTGGTTCCTCCGCCGCATCGTGCCCTATCGCACTGCGGGCGCGCACGCCCGCGCCGACGGCGTCGTGCTGACCTTTACCGACATCACCTGGCGTCAACGGGCCGAGGAGTCGCTGCGGCGGGCCAACGAGGACCTCGAGGAGCGGGTCAGGCGCCGAACCGCGACGGTCAGCCTGCTGCAGGACGTCGCCGTCATCGCCAACAACACAGCGCCGATGGAACGCGCGTTCGCTGCCACGCTCGAACGGCTCTCGATCGACGTGCCTTGGATCGCGGGTCACGTCTACGTGGTCCACGCCGGGGTGGCCGAAGATTCGGGAGTTTGGCACGTCACGGCGCAAGGTCGCGACCGGGAAATCCGATCGCTGCTGGGCGACCGTGCCTTCTTTCTCGGCGACGGTCGGATGGGCCGTGTGCTCGAGACCGGCGAGGCCTCTTGGAGCAGCGATCTCTCGATGGATGAACGGTTCCAGCAAGAGGCTGCCACCTCGCTCGGCGTCCGATCGACGCTGGTGTCGCCGATACTGGTCGGCGAGCGGGTGGTGGGCGCGTTCGAGTTCTTCTCCGCGGAAGCCGACGAGCCGAATGAGCAGCTGCTCGAGGTGATGCGCAACGTCGGCACCCAGCTCGGGCGGGTGATCGAGCGCGAGGAGGCTCGCGAGCGCGAGCTCGATCTCGCCGTCGAGGAGCAGCGCAGTCTCGGCGAGGAGCTGCACGACACGCTGAGCCAGCAGATCCACGGCCTGTCGATGCTGGCGCAGAGCCTGGTGCAGACCTTCCGCGCACCGGGTATGGATCCAGCCCCCATTCGCGCGCTGGTCGATGGATTGCTCGACACGCATCGACAGATCCGGATGTTGTCGAACGGCCTGGTGCCGGTGCGAATCGAGGCCGGCGGCTTGGAGGGCGTGCTCGAGGAGATGGCGCGCGGTTGGGAGCAGATGCACGGCGTGCAGTGCGTGTTCGAGCACGAAGGCGACGGCGATCCCGATGACGAAAGGATCGCCACCGCGCTCTATCGCATCGCGCGCGAGGCGGCACGCAACGCGGTGCTGCACGGCGCGGCGCAGCGGATCGTCATTCGGCTGGTCGGGAGCGAGGATGCCCTCGAGCTCCAGGTCCACGACGACGGGCGAGGCATGGCCGAGGTTCCGGTGGCGGGCCCGGGTATGGGACTCCAGATCATGCGCCATCGCGCCCATTTGGTGGGTGGCGCGCTCGAGATCGACTCCGAGGTCGGGCGGGGTACAGTGGTGCGTTGTAGGATCGAGAGTCCAAGAGCGAGAGGCGCGGGGAGCCAGCCATGAGGCCGGAATCGGCAGTCGGGGTGCGCAAGAGAGCCAAGGTGCTGATCGTCGACGACCATCCTGTGGTTCGTTACGGATTGCTGCAGATGCTGTCGAACGAGCCCGACTTCGAGGTGTGTGGTGAAGCGGCTTGCGCTCAGGAGGCGCTCGCGCTGGTCGATCAGCGTAAGCCCGACATCGCAGTCGTCGATATCTCGCTCAAAGGTACCAACGGAATCGAGCTGGTCAAGCAGATCCACGCCATGCGACCGGAGGCCCGCATTCTGGTCTCGTCGATGCACGACGAGAAGTTGTTCGCCGAGCGCGCGCTGCGAGCCGGAGCCAATGGCTACATCAACAAACAGGTGGCGATCACCGAAATGCTCGGCGCCCTCCGGCGCGTGCTGTCGGGCAAGGTCTATCTGAGCCCGCCGATGACCGAGCGGATGGTGGAGCGCGCCGCGCGACTCGACTCCGACGTGTCGAGGTCGGTGATCCAACGACTGTCCGATCGTGAGCTCGAGGTCTTCAGTCTGCTCGGCGACGGGTTGAGCACCCGCGAGGTGGCGCAGCGGCTCAACCTGAGTGTCAAGACCATCGAGACCCATCGCGCCCAGATCAAGCGCAAGCTCGGGCTACGCAACTCGACCGAGCTGATTCAACGCGCGGTCGAGTGGACCCTGCGTCAGGGTTGAGCCGCCAGAGCCGCGAGGAGCGGCGGCGAGGGTGTGCGGAACCCTTGCGGCGGGGCCCGTCCGGACGCGGTCGAGGTTGTGGGAAAGAAAAACGCTGGCCCGGTCGCCGTTCGGGGACGGTCAGGGGGGAGCGCCCGGGCCAGCGAGGAGTACAGAATCGCACCCCGCGCAACCGCCGAGTATCCGGTCGCCTCCGCGTCCTGAGGTAGGGGCTTTCCCGATCCGTGGGAGGGTGCCAGCCCCGCGTATCGAGTGGGACGCCGGCGCGAGCGAAGGTGCCAGCCACTGGTGCGGCGGCCCGTATACTCCAACCGATGGCGCCCCGATCCTTCAAAGTCGGGCTCGTTCAGCTGCGCTGCACGAGCGATTCCGGCGCGAATCTCACGGCGGCGCTGACCGGGATTCGCGAGGCGGCGGCTCGGGGGGCCCAGATCATCTGCTTGCCCGAGCTCTTCCGGACGCTCTACTTCTGTCAAAACGAGGACCATTCGAACTTCGACCTCGCCGAGCCGGTGCCCGGTCCCAGCACCGAGGCGCTCGCCGCGATAGCGCGCGAGCTCGAGATCGTGGTCGTGGGCTCGGTCTTCGAGCGTCGGGCTGCCGGCCTCTACCACAACACCGCGGTGGTGCTCGACGCCGACGGGCGCCTGGCTGGGACCTACCGCAAGATGCACATCCCGGACGATCCGCTCTATTACGAGAAGTTCTACTTCACTCCAGGGGATCTCGGATTCCGAACGATCCCCACCCGATTCGGCCCGGTCGGGACCTTGGTGTGCTGGGATCAGTGGTACCCGGAGGCGGCGCGGTTGACGTCGCTCCTGGGCGCCGCCATCCTTTTTTACCCGACTGCAATCGGCTGGCACCCGTCGGAGAGAGCGGAGCACGGGGCCGCTCAACGCGACGCCTGGCGCACCATTCAGCGCGCTCACGCCATCGCCAACGGGGTCTACGTGGCCGCGGTCAACCGCGTCGGCCACGAGGGTGACGCCGGCGGCGGCCTCGAGTTCTGGGGCTCGTCCTTCGTCTGCGATCCGTTCGGCCAGGTGATGGCCGAGGCGTCAGAGACCGGTCCCGACCTCGTCGTCGTCGAGTGCGACCTGGCGAGGCTCGAGACGATTCGGCGGCACTGGCCTTTCCTGCGCGACCGACGAGTGGATGCCTACGGCCCGATCGTGGAACGCTTGCTCGACCCGCGATGAGCCTCAACACCCGCGCTGGCCGGTCGGTCCCAGCGCCCACTCGGTCGGTGTCGCGTCGCCCCGCAACCGGCGCCAACGTCATGCCCGCCGAATGGGCGCCCCACCGGGCTACCTGGATCGCGTGGCCCCACCACGCGCCCGACTGGCCGGGACGTTTCGGACCGATTCCATGGTGCTTCGGCGAGATCGTTCGAGCGCTCGTTCGCGGAGAGACGGTGGCCGTCCTGGTCAACGCCGCCACCGAACAGCGCGCCCGGCGCATGTTCAGGCGGTTGGCCATCGATCCGAGTCGGGTCGAGCTCCATCGCGTCGCCACCGATCGCAGCTGGGTTCGTGATACCGGACCGCTCTTCGTGCGTATGCCCGACGGCGCCGTCGCCGCCACGCTGTGGCGCTTCAACGGCTGGGCCAAGTACCCCAACCACCGTCGCGACGCGAGAGTCAGCGCCGCTATCGCGCGAGCGGCCGGCAGTCCCGCCATCCGCGTGGAGGTGGAGGGCCGCGGCGTGGTGCTCGAAGGCGGCGCGATCGACGTCGATGGGCAAGGAACTCTGCTGGCGACCGAGGAATGCCTGCTGTCGGAGGTCCAGGCTCGCAATCCCGGGCTCGGTCGCGCGGCGCTCGAGAGCGCGCTCGGCGAGGCGCTCGGCGTTCGGAAGGTCCTTTGGCTCGGTCGCGGCATCGCCGGCGACGACACGCACGGCCACATCGACGACGTCTGCCGATTCGTGGCTCCCGGCGTCGTCGTCCTCTGTACCGAGACCGATCCCAAGGATGCCAACTACGAGCCCTTGGCCGAGAATCGTGAACGCCTCGAGACCGCGCGCGACGCCGCCGGCCGCAAGCTCGACGTCGTTCGACTGCCGATGCCGTCGCCGATCGTCTTCGACGGGGTCCGGGTCCCCGCCAGTTACGCCAACTTCTATGTCGCCAATGGACGGGTCCTGGTCCCCGTCTTCAACGACCCGCGCGACCGCGACGCCCTCGGCATCCTGGGCGAGCTCTTCCCCGATCGTGAGATCACGCCGATCTACTGCGGCGACCTGATCTGGGGCTTGGGCACGATCCACTGCATGACGCAGCAGGAGCCGGCGGCCGAGCCGCCGGCCTAGACCGCGGCTCTAGAAGAGGGCCGGCAGGTGTTGACCCTCGGTCAACTGGACGGTCAGAAGCGAACGCCTACCGCCAGCACGACCTCGCTGTCGTCCGCGATCAGTGCTTTCGCCTGCACGTAGGGGACGAAGGCCTCGAGCTGCCAGCCGACGCCGCCGAGCAGGTTGATCCCGAGATCGGTGTCGTCCTCGTCGTCGCCGCGCCCCTCGTCGTCACGGAACACGATGGCAGGCCCGCCGCCAAGCCACACGTAGAGGTCGTCGTTGTCGGTGTCGAGGTCGTAGTGGACGTCGAGGTTGAGCGTGGCGAGATCGCCGGGGTCGACGAACACGTACTCGAGGTTGGGATTGAAGAACCAGCGAGTGTCGCGGATCTGCATCAGGAGATCGGCGCCCAGGAACGGCTCTCCCACGTCGGTGTAGACGCCGCCACGTACGCCGACGTCGACGTCCGCGGCCGATGGACTCGGGCACAGGGCGGCGACGCCGATCGAGAGCGCGACAGCGAGGAGGCACGAGTGTGAACGCTTGAGAGCCATTGGATTCTCCTTTTTTCTGTCGGGCGCCAAACGGCTGGCACCTCACGGGAGGCACTTGAGGGCAGCAAGGGGATTGCCAGAGTTCACACTGAAAGATTTCCTTCGGAGATGTAAGGGGTCCCCCGGATGCGGAATTGGGAGCCACCCCGATACCCGCTGCGGGGCTGCGGTGAGAATGTGCGCTGCCAATACCCCGAGCCGGTCATTTCTTTCCGTTCGCAGTCACTCCGAGGACGGGCCTCGAGACCCAGCCACGCGCCAAGGGGGGGAAGAAAGGCGGCCCAAAGATGACTCGAGGTGCCACCCGCGACGGCGCCACCGGCGCCCGTAGGCCCGCACACGCCATCGTCCTCGCTGCTGGAAGCGGCGAGCGGCTGCGCCCCGTGACCGAGCGCTGGCTGGGGGAGCGCCGCCCGAAGCAGTACTGCACGTTCGTCGGCACGCGTTCCATGCTGCAGCACACGCTCGACCGGGTGAAGACGGTGGTGCCGCGGCGAAACATCGTGACCGTGATCGCGGAGGAGCACGAGCGCTACCTCGCGAGTGCGGTGCCGGCGCCGTTCCCGGGCACCCTGGTCCGCCAGCCGTCGAACCGCGGGACCGCCGTCGGGGTCTTTCTGCCGCTCGCCTACGTCCTCGAGCGCGATCCCAACGCGACCGTCATGGTCTTCCCTTGCGACCACTTCATCTACCCGGAGGGCCGCTTCCTCCAGTACGTGATGGCAAGTTACCGCCTGTGCCGCGGCCTCGACGACTCGCTGCTCCTGCTCGCCGTGCCGGCGACCTCGGCCGAGACCGACTACGGGTGGATCGAGGCCGCGGCGCCGAGGCCCGGATCGCCGATCGCTCCGCTGCGACCGATCGAGCGGTTGATCGAGAAGCCTTCCCTCGAGGACGCCGCCACCCTCCTGCGTCGGGGTGGCCTGTGGAACACGATGGTGGTCGCGGCCCGCGCCAACACGCTGTGGGAGCTGGGTCGCAAGTTCCTCCCCGACGTGATCGAGGCCTTCGACGACCTACGTCAATCGCTGCGCTCCACTGTGGGTCGAGCCGGGCTGGCGGTGGATGGCGAAGCCAGGATCCTGCGCGATGCCTACGACCGTTTGCGAGCGGCCGACTTCAGCGCCGACTTCCTCGCGCGCGCGGTCGATTCGACGCTGGTCTTTCCGCTCGAGGATCTGCTGTGGAGCGACTGGGGGAGGCCCAAGCGCGTGATGCACAGCATCCAGGAGCTCGGATTGCAGACGCCAAGCGGCTTGGCGCGCGCCTTCTGACTCGACTTCCACTCCGCTCAAAGCGAAGCGTAGACCGCGGCCACCAGATCCAGACCCCGCCGGTCGCCCATCGTGGTGTGGCTCATCTTGTTCATGACGTAGGCGCAGGCGATCTTCGCGTCGAGATCGACCAGACAGAACGAGCCACCCCAGCCACCCCAGTAGAAGGAGCGCGGGCTCGGCAGCGGCATTTCCTTGGACGGCAGGCCGACGCCGAGGCCCCAGCGGATCGGCAGGCCGAGCACCAGGTCCTGCCCGTAGATCTGCTCCTCGAGCACGGCATCGAAGAACCGCTCCGGCAGCAGCCGTACGCCGTCGAGGGCGCCCCCGGACGCGAGCGCCGCCGCCACCCGGGCCACCGCGCGCGCGTTGCCGTGACCGTTCGCTCCAGGGACTTCCGCGGCACGATAGGCGCGCTCGCGCGAAACACCCGGCGACCAGCCTCGCGGGTTGGTCATCACCCTCTTCAGCATGTCGGTCATCGCATCGGGAGCCTGCGCCGGGGCGACCATCTCGCCGAGCCGCGGCTCGTGCTCGGCGCCGAGGCCGATGTGGAAGTCCGCGCCGAGCGGCGCCGCCACCTCGTCGCGGAAGAATCTCCCCAGCGAGCGACCGGTGATCCGACGGATCACCTCGCCGATGAGCTGTCCGAAGGTCACGGCGTGATAACCGCTGGCCGTGCCCGGCTCCCACCACGGCTGCTGTGCGGCTAGCAGCGCCGTCGAGCGCTCCCAGTCGTAGAGGTCGTTCATCTCGATCGGCTGTTCCCACCCGGGCAGGCCGGAGCTGTGCGAGAGCAGAAAGCGAACCGGCAGGTCGTCCTTGCCAGCGGCGGCGAACTC
>DATAFT010000461.1:0-2567 GCA_036257295.1 Thermoanaerobaculia bacterium | reverse complement strand
GCGTTGGCTCGCTCGGCGTCGCGGCTGGCGAACGGCTCGCGGGCGTAGTCGGCGGCGACGATGCGCCCGTCGGGCGCGATGAGCTGGCGCAGCGGCAGACTCTTCGCCTTCCAGAACTCGACGTCATTGGCGTCGCCGAAGGTGCAGACCATGAGGATGCCGGTCCCCTTCTCGGGATCGGCGTGGGCGGCGGGCAGGATCGGCACCGGCGCGCGGTAGAGCGGCGTGATCGCGGTAGTGCCGAACAGGTGGCGATAGCGCGCATCGTCGGGGTGAGCCGCCAGCGCGACGCAGGCGCCGACCAACTCGGGACGCGTGGTCGAGATCACGACCTCACCGCCACCCTCGAGCGCGAAACGTAGGTCGACGTAGGCGCTCTTGCGCGGACGGTCCTCCACCTCGGCCTGCGCCACCGCGGTCTTGAAGTCGACGTCCCACATGGTCGGCTGGGACGACGCGTAGACGCGACCGGCGCGGTAGAGCTCGAGGAACGAAAGCTGCGACACCTCGCGCGCGCGCGGATCGATGGTGGCGTAAGTGAGCGTCCAGTCGATCGAGAGGCCGAGCTCGCGCCAGGTCTCTTCGTACGCGCGCTCGTCTTCGAGGGTGAGCAGGCTGCAGGCCTCGATGAAGTTGAGACGCGAGACTTCCTCGGACGGCTCACCGGCCGGCTTGTCTCGCCGTGGCTTCCAGCTCGGGTCGTACGGCAGCGCCGGGTTGGGCCGGATGCCGAACACGTTCTGCACGCGCCGTTCGGTAGGCAGGCCGTTGTCGTCCCACCCCATCGGATAGGCGACGTTCTTCCCGCGCATCCGCTGGTAGCGCACGATCAGATCCTGGTGCGAAAAGCTGTAGCCGTGCCCCACGTGAAGCGATCCCGAGACAGTCGGCGGCGGCGAGTCGACCAGGAACGACTCTTCACGCGGTCGCTCGGGGTCGAAGCGATAGATGCCCCAGGCGTCCCAGCGCTCGCGCCACGCCGCCTCGGCGACGCGATGGTCGTAGCTCTTGGGGATCTCTCGTGTCGTCGACATCGTCGTGGTTTCGATCATCGCCAGGGCGCGCCGTCCGCCGGACCGGGCCCGCATTCTATGTCCCGGCCGCAAGCGGCCCCAAAGCTCACGAGCGCCGGCGCTCGAGCCGCTTCTTCACCGCGCGATCGAGCTCGGCGAGGTCTTCCCGATCGGCATCGGTAGCAGGACCGAAGCGGATGCTCCGTGTCGCGAGCGGCCGCTCGAGGCGCCGCCACAGATCCGCGTTCTTGACCGGCTCGCCGCCGCTGGTGCGGTAGCCTCGCCGCCGCCAGCCCTCGAGCCACTTGGAGGCGCCCTCGCGCAGGTAGTCGGAGCCGCCGCGCCACTCGATGGTGCCCTGCTCGGGAAGCGCCGCGAGCACGTCCGCCGCCGCCAGGAGCTCCAGTCGGTTCGACGTCACCTGCGATGCTTCGCCGCCCAGCACGGTGTCCTCCACGCCGCGCCTCACCCGCGCCGCCCAGGCGCCACGACCACCGGCGCAACTCAGCTTGAGCAGCACCTCGGCGTCGGGCATCGCGGTACCGGGAACGGGACCGGCGCCGCCCGCGCCCTCGACCTCCGTCGTCGATGTGGACACCGAGGTGCCGCGACGCGACGCGCCACGCAGGCGCGCGATCTCCACGGCGGCGAGCTGGTGCGCCCTCTCGTTCAGCTCCTGACCGCTGTGGCCCTTGACCCAGTGCCAACGAATGCGATGCCGCGCCGCCGCCGCCTCGAGCTCGCGCCATAAGTCGTCGTTCTTGACCGGCTCGCCGCCACGCAGGCGCCAGCCCTGCACCTTCCAGCGCCGCAGCCACTGCGTGATCCCGAGGCGCAGATACGAAGAGTCGGTGTACAGATCGACCTCGTATCCGGGCTCGAGCGCCTCGAGCGCTCGGATCGCCGCGCCGAGCTCCATGCGGTTGTTGGTGGTGTGCGCTTCGCCGCCCGAGAGCTCGCGGCGCTCGCCGGTCGCCGAGTCGATGATCACGGCTCCCCAGCCGCCGACGCCCGGATTCGGCTCGGCGCCACCGTCGGTGTAGATCATTGCGCTTCGCACTGACAACGCGTTCTCTCCGTCCGTTACTATGGCGGCGCCGCGCGCGCGATGAGCGTAGTACATCGACTATCGTTTCTCGTCTGCCTGGGGCTGTGCGCCGCCTGCGCGCCCAAGCCGAAAGCGCCGCCGCCGCCCGCGATGACCGCGGACGGCCCGCGCCTGCTGGTGCTGGTGGCGGTCGATCAGTTTCCCTACGAGTACCTGGCGCGCTTCGATTCGCTGCTGGTGGGCGGGCTGCGCCGGCTCCTCGATCAGGGCGTGCTGTTCGAGAACGCGCGCTACGGCCACGCCGTCACCGTCACCGCCGCCGGCCACACCACGCTGGCTTCTGGGCTGCATCCCTCGAGCTCCGGGATCGTCGAGAACTACTGGTACGACCGCGATGCGCGCGAGCAGGTTTACAGTTTCGGCGACCCCGTTCACGATCGCTCACCGAACAACTTCCTCGGCACCGCGCTCCCCGACTGGCTCAAGGGAGGGAGCGATCCCGGCGC
>DATAFT010000588.1:0-8383 GCA_036257295.1 Thermoanaerobaculia bacterium | reverse complement strand
TAGCGGCCACCGCGTTTGATCTGCTCGAGCGCGCGAAGCCCGTTGCCGGAATCGAGATCCGCTTCGCCAGCCGCCAGCTCGATCTTCCGATCGACAATCCGGGCTGGATCGCGCTCTTGAATGGCGGCGTGCTGCAGCGAGAGCGGTTCGGCGGCGCTCTGCGCACCGAAGTCGCATGGTTCGCGATCGGCGACGTCGAGTTCGTCACTCACCCCGGCGAGACGTCGCCCGCCTATTCGCTCGCATCGCGTCGCCTGATGCGGAGCGGGAACGGCTTTGTGCTCGGTCTCGCGCTCGATGCAGTGGGCTACATCCTTAAGCCCGAATACTTCGTCGCGGGCGCCGCCTTTCCCTCGGCGGAGTATCTGACCGCGACTTCGCTGGGTCCGCAAACGGGACCCCTCCTGCTCGACGCGCTGGAGTCGATCGTGCCGAGCCGGACACGGCAGCCGGACCCGGCGAATTGATGCGGTCGATCGGCGTCTCTGCGGTGAACGTCGGAATTTGAATGGAGCCGATGGCGAGAGTTGAACTCGCGACCTGCTGATTACGAATCAGCTGCTCTACCACTGAGCTACATCGGCTTTTGGAGGCAGGCGAGCCGAGGCTCGGAAGGTGCGCATTCTAGGGCCTCGCAGCGCACCCATGCAATGCAGCGAGGTGCTGCGCCGAAGCTGATTGCAGAGAGAGTAGGCAGTGCCTATAGTATCTGCATGCAGTACACGATTCGCAACGTGTCCGAGGCCCTCGACGCTCGGCTGCGGGAGCGGGCGAGCGAGGAGCGGAGGAGCCTCAACGACCTCGTCCTGCGGCTTCTGACGCAAGCGCTCGGCCTCTCCATCGAAGCAACGCGGCGTCGCGATCTTGGCGACGTCGCCGGGAGCTGGCAGCACGATCCGTCTTTCGATCAGGCCTTGGCCGATCAGGATTCGATCGACCCCGACCTCTGGAAATGAGACTGGCGCTCGACTCGAATCGCTACACCGACCTCTGTCGTGGCGACAGCGATGTGGTCGCCGCGCTCGAGCGAGCGGAGGAGATTCAAGTGCCGTTCGTGGTGTTGGGGGAGCTGAGGGCCGGGTTCGCGGCCGGTAAGCGACGCGCCCACAATGAAGCGGTGCTGCGCGCGTTTCTGCTCAAGCCCGGGGTCCGCGTTCTGCTGGCGAGCGAAGACACGACACTCCATTACGCGGCCGTTTACCGGCAGCTCCGGGCTCAGGGCACTCCGATCCCCACCAACGACATGTGGATCGCTGCGCTGGTCCTGCAACACGGACTGGTGCTCTTCCACCGCGACCGTCACTTCGAGCAGTTGCCGCAGCTCGCGACCCTATGACTAGTCACTAAATTTCAGTCGTGACGTCGACCGATCTCCTCTGGCTGCTGTCGTGCCTGCTGGTCGCCGCGGGCTTTGCGGGCATGGTGCTGCCCGCCCTCCCGGGAGCGTTGCTCATCTTCGCGGGGTTGCTGCTCGCGGCTTGGGCGGATGGCTTCACTCGGGTCGGGGCGTTCACGCTGGTCGTGATCGCTGTGCTCGGCGCCGCCAGCTACGCCATCGACCTGGTGGCGGCCGCTGCCGGCGCGAAGCGCTGGGGCGCCAGTCCGCGCGCCGTCGCTGGCGCGGCGCTCGGCACACTGCTCGGTCTCTTCCTCGGGCTGCCCGGACTCATCCTCGGCCCTTTCCTCGGCGCCGTGCTCGGCGAGCTAACGTTGCACCGCGATCTGGCGCGGGCTGGACGCGCCGGCGTCAAGGCCTGGATCGGCTTCGCACTGGGCACCGGCGTCAAGATCGCGCTCGGCATGTCGATGGTCGCCATCTTCCTCGCCGCGATGTTCCTGTTCTGAGGTCCGCGAAGGAGGTCGAGGCGCTGTACACTCGCGCCACGCCCGGCACTACAGGAGTCGTCGCGATGCCTCGATCGATCCTCGTCGCGATCGCGATCGTGGTCGCCATCGCGCAGTCTGCCGTTTCGGCGACCGCCGCCTCGACGCCCACCTTCACCAGCGACGTCGCACCGATCTTCTTCGACCGCTGCGGCGAGTGTCATCGCGACGGCGGCATGGCGCCGATGCCGCTCACGTCGTACGACGCCGCGCGCCCTTGGGCGAAGGCCATCCGCCGCGAGGTGGCGAGCCGCCGCATGCCGCCGTTCCATGCCGCGCCCGGCGACTTCCGTTTCTCGAATGACATCTCGCTCTCCGACGCCGAGATCGCGACCGTCCTGGCGTGGATCGACGGCGGCGCGCCGCCGGGCGACGCGGCGGTAATGCCGCCGCTTCCGGACTACGCGGCGCGCGCGGCCGCGAAGCCCGCCGCGGACCTGGTATGGGAGTACCCGCAGAGCTTCACGATCGCTCCCGGCGCCGACCTCCAGCGCGCGTTCGTGGTGCGGAACACCACCGACCACGATCTCTGGATCGCCGGCGTCGACTACATGCCGGAGCCGAGCCCGTCCGTTCACCACATGTTCGCGTTCACCGATCCTTCGGGTCTCGGTCGAAAGTTCGAAGCCGAGGCGAAAGATGGCGAGCCTGGCTTCCTGGGATCGGTCGACGGCGGCGCCGGCACCGACACCATGATGGCGATCTTCCAGGCGGGCGGAGGCGGGCTGGGCGGTTGGGCTCTGGGCGCGGGCGTCGTCCACTATCCAGCGGGCACGGGACAGCTCCTGCCGCGCGGCACCGACGTCGTGCTCCAGTACCACTACTGGAACGGAAGCGAGAAGGCGCAGGTGCACCAGCCGAAGATCGGTCTCTATCTGGCGAAGGGACCGGTCGAGAAGATCGTCGAGTTCGGTGGACCGGCGGCGGACGATCATCTCGACATCCGCGCCGGCGACGCCGAGTCGGTCCACCGCGCCGACTGGACGGCGAACGAGGACGTCGAGGTGATCGGCGCGATGCCGCACATGCACTTCCTCGGGAAGTCGATGCGGCTCACGCTCCACTACCCGGACGGCGTGAGCAAGACGCTCCTCGACGTGCCGCGGTTCGACTTCGCGTGGCAGACGGTGTACCGGCTCGAGCAGCCGCTGCTGCTGCCCAAGGGGACGCGCGTCGAGATGGTGGCGGCGCACGACAACAGCGCGGGACACCAGGGCCAGCGGTATACGCCGCCCAAGAACACACGCTTCGGCGAGCGCAGCGACGACGAGATGTGCGACGGCATCCTGTTCCTGGCGCGGCGGCGCGGCGGGAGCGTCGCCGACACGCCACGCATCCTCGGCGGCTCGCGCGAGCGCGACTACCGCGCCGGCGCGGCGATGGAGGCACTGATCCGCTATGGCCCGGGTGGACCGCCCGGTGTCGGCTTGCGCGAGCAGCGCCCCGGGCGCGGCCACACCTACTATCAGTCGGCGGAGCGCCCACGTGTCTCCTCGGGCGTGTTCCAGGTCGACCCGATGGACGTCGACATGACGCTCGGGTTCTCCGAGTTCATCTATCTGCTCGAGGGCGAGCTCACGCTGCGAGACGCCACCGGCCGCGAGGAGACCTTCCGCCCGGGCGATGCCGTGGTCCTGCCGCGCGGGGTGCCGATCCACTGGCGCAACGGCGCGCCCTTGCGAGAAGTGTTCGCGGTCTTCGACACCGACGCCGACGATGCGATCGCCGCGGAGACGTTCGTGAGGGTCGCCACGGCGGCCAATGCTCCGGCCGCGTCAAGCGACCGCGGCGAAGGCGAGCGAGTCGACTTCCGCGCTCCGGACGGCAGTACCGTCGCGGTGCGTGAGCTCGCCGCCGGCGGACACGCTCCCGACAATCCAGCCGAGGGCCTCACGCAAGCGGAGCTTTCGATCGTTCTCGACGGCTGGGCGGCGGTGATCGACCAGGACGGGCGCCAGGGTCGAATCGACATGGGGGACGTGGTGTTGCTCCCGCCCGCGACGCCGATCGCGATCCGACCGGGCGCGGCGCTGCGACGGATCGTCGTCACCTTCGATCGGCTCGCCAGCGATTCGGCCCCAGCCGTCTCCGCAGCAAAACTCGAGCGCTGATAGCTCAAATGTGCTATCACCGGCGCATTGCCGGTCAGGACTCGCTCGTCGTCTAGCGCATCTGGCGACCGATCCGGCGCCGCCACGGGCGCATAAAACCCGGTTCAGTTCGGCTGACGGAAGAGGGTGTCGTGAGCGAAAGCTCGCCCTCTTCGATTTCCGCCTGGGGCGGTTTTGGTTGAACCGCGGCTATCACGAGGTAGGCACGCGTTCCAATGGCAGGAGTTCCGCGATGTCTGGTCCTTCCTTCCGCTCGTTCGTTCTCTGCTCGCTTTGCACAGCGGTTCTCCTCGGTTCGGGGACTCCGGCAGCCCTGGCCCAGGAAGAGATCTTCGTCACCAATGCGTTCAGCAACGCGGTGACGGTCTATCGCCGGACCGCAACCGGCAACACGGCGCCGAAACGCAACCTGGTGGGCGCCGCCACGGGTTTGAACAGCCCGAGCGGAGTAGTCGTGGACGAGGTGAACAACGAGCTGATCGTGGCGAACCAGGCCTTCTCTTTTTCCATTACGGTCTATCCGCGGCTGGCGACTGGCAACACCGCGCCGCTGCGGACCATCACCGGTGCAGCCACGACATTGAACAACCCGCGTGGCGTGGCTGTGGACACCGTGAACAACGAGATCATCGTGGCCAACCGGGCCGGTAACAGCATCACCGTCTATTCCAGAACGGCAACCGGCGATGCAGCGCCGCTGCGGACCATCAGCGGTGCGGGGACCGGGTTGGGCAATCCCTGGGTGGTAGTGGATGTCACCAACAACGAGATCCTGGTGGCGAACAACGGAGCTTCGCTGACGGTCTACGCCCGGCTGGCCACCGGAAATGCGACCCCGCTGCGCAAGATCTTCGGCGCCAATACGACGTTCAACAACGGACCCATCGGCATCTCCCTGGACACCACGAACAACGAGCTGGCGGTAACGAACCCGTTCAACGCAAGCTTTCAACCCACCGTGCTGATCTTCGGACGGACGGCGGACGGCAACGCCGCCCCGCCGAGGGCGATCGCCGGGGCCGCGACGGCGCTGGCGAGCCCGAACGCGGTGGTCATCGACTCCCTGAACAACGAGCTGCTGGTGCCGAACTCGGGAATCAACAGCGTGACGGTCTACGGCCGCACGCAGACCGGCAACGTCGCGCCTTCGCGAACCCTCAGCGGCGCGGCGACGATGCTCAACAGTCCTCAAGGGCTGGCCACCGACATCGCCAAACTCGACAACGACGGTAGCGGAGAGGTCTCGCCCCTCACCGACGCGCTCCTGCTGCTGCGGTACGTTTTCGGTTTCCGCGGCCCCAGCCTCGTCACTGGAGCCGTCGACTTCGGCAGTTGCTCCCGCTGCGACGCCACCGCGGTCGAGGCTTACATCGCAGGACTCGGCCTCACGCTGGACATGGATGGCGACGGATTCGTCGAGGCGCTGACCGACGGGCTGCTGGTGCTCCGGTACGTCTTCGGCTTCCGCGGCCCTACGCTCATCACCGGTGCCTACGACACCATAGACTGCAGTCGGTGCGACGCACCGGCTATCGAGGCCCACATCGGGTCGCTCAACCTTTAGCGCCCTCCGAGCATGAACGTTCGTGAGGAACGACCCGGCGACGAGCCGGCGATCTTCGCCGTCAACGAGGCGGCGTTCGGTCGCCCTGACGAGGCCCGGCTGGTCGACGCGCTACGCGACGCCGGCGCCGCGATCGTGTCGCTGGTGGCCGTGATCGACGGCGAGATCGTCGGCCACATCCTGTTCTCCGAGGTGACGCTCGATCCGCCGCGTCCGGTGATCGACATGATCGGCTTGGCGCCGGTTGCGGTACGGCCCGGCCTGCAGCGCGGCGGCATCGGATCGGCGCTGATCGAGGAAGGGTTACGGCGCTGCGGCAAGCTCGGGTACGGCGCGGCGGTCCTACTCGGCCACCCGTCGTACTACCCGCGCTTCGGCTTCCTGCCGGCGCATCGCTTCGGTCTGCGCTGCGAGGTCCCCTCGCCCCCCGAGGCGTTCATGGCAATCGAGCTCACTCCCGGCGGGCTCGAGGGCGAGCCCGCCTTGGTGCGTTACCACCCTGCGTTCTCGGGGCTCTGAACGGCCTGATCCCGCTGAAGTAGAGGCCCGCGTCCGGCGCGCCGCGGCGCTCAGCGCATCGCCGCGCTGACCGCCTCGGACTTCGAGAACAACCGGCGCAGACGATCGTCGCCGATCGAATCGGTCAGGCGGCGCAGCACCTCGCGGCTCTGCGCTCGATAGAGGTCGGCGCGGTCGCCGTCGTGCAGGACGCCGGCGACGTCGGCGGCGCCGCGCAGGATTTTCCACTCGATGATCGGGCAGCGGTGGCGGGCGAGCACCTGCATCGCGGCCTGGTACGCGCGCCGCGCGTCGTCCCACCGCTCTTCCGCGACCGCTACGTCGCCGAGCAGCTTGTTCGCCCACGCCATGTGCTTGCGCGCGAGGTGGGGCGTCGCCTTGGCCAGCGACTCCTCGGCGTGCGCGCGCGCCCGCGCGGTGTCGCCCCGGCGCAGCCAGTAGCTCGCGAGCTCAGCCTCGAGACGGATGTTGTAGCGCCAGCGGAACCAGAAATCCTCGGCGAAGATCTCCTGCGCGCGGTGGAGGTGCTCGAGCGCGGTCTCCATCTCGCCGGCATCGAGGTGATGCTGCGCGAGATTGAGATGGGAGTTCGCCTCCGGCTTGCCGTACCCGTGCTCGTGCGCGACGGCGGCGCCTTGGCGATTGAGCGCGTGGGCGCGGTCCCAGTCACCGAGCTCGCGCAACGCCCAGCCCAACGTGTTGGGGAAGCGCGACAGCCAGTAGCGCTCGTCATTGTGCTCGGCGAGCCGCATCCCCTCCTCGAGGTCGACGAGTCCTTCGGCCAGCCTCCCTTGATTGAACAGCGCCATCCCGCGCACGAACAGGTTCATGATCGTGTGGTAGGACGATCCGACCTCGCGCGCGGTTCGGAGCGTCCAGTTGACGGCGCGCTCCGCGACGCCATACTCGAGCTGCCAGGCGTAGAGCAGGCCCGAGAAACCGATCGCCTCGAGCGCGTGGATCGGCGGCACCTGCCGGCGCAGGATGGGAACGGATCGCTCGTAATCGCGCTGAGCCTCCGCCGTCCGGCCGAAGCAGAAGCTCTGGAGGGCCAAAACCAGCTCGGCCGACGCGGCGGCCTGCGCCGATCCCGCCGCACGAGCGATCGCCAGGGCCCGTTCGGCCTCTTGTTTCGACTGCTCGGTGCGCTTGGAGTTGAACCGGGCGAGCGCGCCGGCGCAGATCGCGTTGACGCGCGCTTCGACGTCGCCGAGCTCGGCCGCCGCTTTCTCCGCGAGGGCGAACGATTCGATCGCGTCGTCCATCTGCGACAACGTGAGATGGAGCTGGCCGAGCCGATGGGCCGCCGCCAGCACGCGCGCGTGGCGGGCGGCACCCTCGAGGCGCTCGCCGTTGGCGAGCGCGCGGCGGGAGAGCTCCACCGCCTCACGGTTCGCGAAGACCGCAACCGCGTGCTGGGCGGCGACCAGGAAGTGATCCGAAGCGCGCTCGTACTGGCGAGAGGTCTCGAACAGGTAGGCGAGTCGGGCGGCGATCTCGCCGGTGCGATCGCCATGCGAGCGGAGCAGAGCCTCTGCCACCGCCGCGCTCATCTCGACGCGCTGGCGCGGCCGCAGCGCGCCGTAGACGGCATTCTGGTAGAGGACGTGGACGAAGCGGTAGCGCTGGCTCAACGCTCCGTTCGGCAGCTCGGCCTCGTCGAGGACGCTGACGAATCGATGCACGCGCCCTAGGCCGTCGAGCCTTTCCTCGACGTCGCCGACATCGGCGCCGAGCGCGGCAGCAATCGTCGCCGAGTCGAAGTCGTACCCCTGTACCGACGCGCAGGCGAGGAGCTTGCGGTCGGCGGCGTCGATGCGATCGACCTTGTGCTCGATCATGCCGCGGACGGACTCCGGCAGCTCACCTTCGATCGCGGGCACCGAGCGGGCCAGCCGGAAGCCATCTCGATGGCGCTCGATCACGGCGCGGTCGCGAAGGTCGCCGAGCAACTCGGTCAGGAAGAGCGGGTTGCCCTCGGTGCGCGAATGCAGGAGCGCGGAGAGGAAGGGCGGGAACTGGTGGCCGGGGAAGAGCGCGTCGATGTAGGCGGCGATCGCCGCCTGGTCCAGCAGGCGGACGGCGATCTCGCGACAGAGCCCGCGGCTCTGTAGCTCACGCTGAACGTTCAGAAACGGGTGTTTGCCGAGCAGGAGGTCGGAGGGCCGATAGGTGCCGATCACCAGCAGCCGCATGGAGTCGACGCGGCTGCCGACGTAGCCGAGCAGGTCCACGGTCGAGACGTCGGCCCAGTGGAGGTCATCACAGAGCAGGGCCAGCGGGCGGCGTCGCGAGAGCTCTTGCA
>DATAFT010000556.1:0-2771 GCA_036257295.1 Thermoanaerobaculia bacterium | reverse complement strand
GACGTCGGCGAGACGCTACAGCTCGCGCTTTCCGAGCAGCGCTTGGGTTACTTCCTGCTCGACGGCCGGCAGTACGAGATCATCACGCAGGTCGACCTCGAGAGCCGCAACGACACCGCCGACCTGCGCAACCTGTACGTGCCGTCGCAGAGCGGCGACCCGGTGCTGCTCGACAAGCTGGTGACGGTGAGCGAGGAGAGCCGGCCGCCTCAGCTCTTCCGATTCGACCGCTTCGCCGCCGCCACGGTGTCGGCCACCCTGGCGCCGGGCTACACCCAGGGCGACGGCATCGCCGCCATGCGGGAGATCGCCGGGCGCACTCTGGACGACTCGTTCTCGACCGCGCTCGCCGGCCAGTCGCGCGACTTCGTGGAGTCTTCGAACGCGCTTCTGTTCGTGTTCCTGCTGGCGCTGGTGCTGGTCTTCCTGGTGCTGGCGGCGCAGTTCGAGAGCTTCCGCGATCCGATGGTGATCATGCTGACGGTGCCGCTCGCGCTCGCCGGCGCGCTGGGCGCGCTCTGGTACTTCGGCCAGACCCTCAACCTGTTCAGCCAGATCGGCATGATCATGCTGATCGGGTTGGTAACCAAGAACGGCATTCTCATCGTCGAGTTCGCCAACCAGCGGCGCGAGGCCGGCCGTCCCATCCGGGAGGCGGTGATCGAGGCCGCCAGCGCTCGGTTGCGCCCGGTGTTGATGACGACGTTGGCGACGCTGCTCGGCACCCTACCGATCGCGCTCGCGCTCGGCGCGGGGTCGGAGAGCCGCGTGCCGATGGGAATCGCGATCCTCGGAGGCCTCACCGTCGGCACCGCGCTCACTCTGTACGTGGTGCCCGCGGTCTACACCTATGTCACCAGCAAGAATGTCCGCTCGCTCGATCTCGACGCCGAAGTCGACGCCGCGGCGTGAGCAGCCCGGGCGGCTCGAGCCGGCGCGCCGGATCGGTCTCGCGCTCGCGGTCGCCGCGCTGTCGCTGACGGCGGCCGCGCTGGCGCACCCGGGCTCGGGGATCGGTCTCGATCGGCAGGGCCGGATCTTCTTCGTCGACACCGGGGAAGGTGTCTGGGTGGTGGAGGCCGACGGTCGCTTGCGCGCGCACGACGGCCCGGCGTTCCACTGGATGGCGCTCGATCCCGCCAGCGCGTTCGGCCGCACCAACTTCACGCACCTGCCGTCGAGCGACATGCGCGCGGTGGGTCGCGATCCCATGGTGCTGCTGTCGAGCGATTTTCCGATCGCGGTGGGCACCGACGGCGCGCTCTACTTCGCGGAGCCGGGCCGCGATCGTCGACTGCACCTGGTGCGGTTGCCGCCCGCGGGTGAGCGCAGCGATCTGGCGGTGCTGCCCGCGGAGAGCGACGGCGTTCCTCTGCAATGGCTCAACGGCATCGCCGCCGGTCCCGATGGATCCATCTACTACAGCGAGAATGCCGCGGTGCGGCGGATCGACGCGAGCGGCGCGATCACCACAGTGGCGAGCCGGATGGCAGTCGAGGAGTGCGACCAGCTCAGCCACCTTCCGGAGGGGTTCTCGCCCTACCTGCGCGGTATCGCCGTCGCGAAGGACGGCACCGTGTTCGCGGCCGCCAACGGCTGTCGCGCCGTGGTGCGGATCGGCGGCGACGGCGCCTCGACGCCCGTGCTGCGTGCCGAGGCGCCGTACTCGCCGACCGCGGTCGCGGTCGATGGCGGAGACCTGTACGTGCTCGAGTACCTCCACACCGACGAGGAGGACGTTCCTGATCGCAAGGTGTGGGTCCCGCGCGTGCGCAAGCTCGCGGCCGACGGCACCGTCTCGCTGGTGGTCACGGTCGATCGCGGCGCCAAGCCGGCCCGGTGACTTGGTAAATCGGGGCGAATGTGTAACAATCCGCTTCGGCAACCGGCAACGCCCTCCTTCCCCTTGGACTGAAAGCGCGGCCGACCACCTGACCAGACGCGAGCGTGCGCTCGCGCGAACGGCGGCCTCGCCCGGCTAAGTCCCCCGTTTCCGAACCCAAGTCAGCCGGATCGTAAGAGCGGCGCGGAACACCGCGCGGGCCCAAACTGTACGCCCGCGCTCCAGCGCCGCAAGAAAGTAGAGACCTTTGAACACCAGTACCTCAGCCTCCGTCCGTCCCCCGACGACGCCTACGACTCGACGCTTCGACGCCTTCGGCCTGCGCCCGGAGTTGGTGCGCGCCGTGGGCGAGCTCGGCTTCACCGAGCCGACGCCGATCCAGTCGAGCGGCATTCCGCCGGCGCTCGAGGGCCGCGACGTCATGGCCTGCGCCATGACCGGCAGCGGTAAGACCGCTGCCTTCGTGCTGCCGATCCTGAATCGTCTCGCCACCGAGCCGCGCGGCACCACCCGCGCCCTGATCCTGGCGCCCACGCGCGAGCTCGCGGCCCAGATCGTCGAGCACTGCAACGCGCTCGCGAAGCACACCCGCCTCCGCGCCGCCGCCGTCCACGGCGGGGTCGCGATGGGGCCACAGGAGCGAGCGTTTCGCAACGGCGTCGACATCATCGTCGCCTGCCCCGGACGCCTGCTCGATCACATGCAGCAGCCCTACGCCCGGCTAGCGGGTATCAAGGTCCTCGTCCTCGACGAGGCCGACCGCATGCTCGACATGGGCTTCCTGCCAGACATCAAGCGGATACTCGCCAAGCTGCCCCGGCCGGAGCAGACCATGCTCTTCTCGGCCACCATCCCGCGCGAGATCGTGGCGCTGTCGAAGCAGCTCCTCGAGTCGCCCGCCGTCCTCGACGTCGAGCGTCCGTCGGCG
>DATAFT010000499.1:0-11474 GCA_036257295.1 Thermoanaerobaculia bacterium | reverse complement strand
GGAGCTGCTCGACATCCCGGTGGCCTTCGTCAACACGCTGGTGCTGATCGCCTCCAGCGTCACCATGGTGATGTCGTGGGCCTCGCTCAAGATGAACGACCTCGGGAAGTTCCGCCTCTACATGGGGCTCACCATCCTGTGCGCGTTCGGCTTCCTCGGCATCAAGGCCTACGAGTACGGCACCAAGTTCTCGCACCACCACTACCCCGCCGACAGCACGTTCCTGGCGATCTACTTCGTGCTCACCGGCCTGCACGGCCTGCACGTGATTGGCGGCCTGATCGTCAACAGCTACTTCTGGGGCCCGGGAAGGAAGCTGTTCGCGCGCGATCCGGACCGTTTCGCCAACCGGATCGAGGTCGCGGGTCTGTACTGGCACTTCGTCGACCTGGTGTGGATCTTCCTGTTTCCGGTGCTCTACCTGCTGTGATCGAAGCGGGAAGTCGAGGCAACGCGATTAGTAGTCTGGGGCGGCGAGCAACGAACTGGAGGATGGAGGACGCATGAGCAGCGGAGCGGCATCGAGCGGTACCACCGGCCACGACGCGGTGGCGCGCGCGCACACCGGGCACAGCGCGGAGGAGATCCGCGCCCACGTCAAGGTCTACATGATGGTGTTCGGCGCGCTCGCGGTCCTCACCGTCGTCACCGTCGCCGCACGCTACCTCGACGTGCCCGTCCATCTCGCGATCGTGCTGGCGCTGCTGATCGCGAGCGTCAAAGCGTCGCTGGTGGCGCTCTTCTTCATGCATCTCAAGGGCGAGGTGCGCACCATTTTCTGGACGCTGCTGCTGACCGCGGTGTTCTTCATCGCACTCATCACCATCCCGCTGTCGTGGTACCTCGACGGGCCCAAGCACCCCGAAGGCAAGGGACCGACGGCTCGTCAGCTGACCACCCACGGAACCACCGAGCACTGACGCGGATTGCACCTCGATGTCGCTCGCCTCGATCCACCTGCTGTTCATCTCGCTCTCGACGCTGCTCGCCATCGGCGTCGGCGCCTGGGGCCTGAGCGCGTTCGCGGGATCGGGGAGCGTGCCCGGGTTGATCTACGGTGCGCTGTCGTTGCTGGCGGTGCCGGTGCTGCTGGTCTACGGGGTGAGGGTGCGCCGCAAGCTCAAGGCGTTGGGAGCTTTCTCGTCATGACCCGGGCTCGCTCGATTCTGATCGCCGCCGCGGCCTGGGTCCTGCTGCTCGCGCCCGCCGCACCGGTCGCGGCGTGCACGGTGTGCTTCGGCGATCCGAACTCGGCTGAAACGAAGGGTCTGCGCGGCGCCATTCTGTTCCTGCTGGTGCTGGTCGGAGTCGTGCAGATCGGGTTCCTGCGATTGTTCTGGGGAATCCGGCAGCGAGCCCGGCTCCACGAGCAGCGCAAGAAACGATTTTCGATCCTGCGCGGAGGAGTGCGTACATGAGGAATTTTCTCGGTCTGCCGCCCGACTGGTCCGCCACCGGCTGGCAGATCGACCAGCTCATCGTCGTCATCCACTGGTTCATGTTCGCGCTGTTCCTGTTCTGGGGCGGCTACTTCGTGTACGTGCTGGTGCGCTTCCGCGCCGGCCGCCAACCCAAGGCGATCTACGAGGGCGCCCACGCGAGCTGGAGCAAGTTCCTCGAGGTCGGAGTCGTCCTCTTCGAGATCGTGCTCCTGGTCGGGTTCGCGTTCCCGATCTGGTCGTCACGGGTGAGCCAGCAGCCGTCCGAGCAGGAGTCGACCCGGGTGCGGGTGGTGGCGGAGCAGTTCGCGTGGAACTTCCACTACCCGGGCGCCGACGGCGTCTGGGGCCGCACCGATCCGACGCTGGTCGATGCCGCCGCCAACCCGCTCGGGCTCGACCGTCAGGATCCGGCGGCCAAGGACGACATCCACACCCTCAACAACCTCTATCTTCCGGTGAACAAGCCGGCGCTGCTCTACCTGTCGAGCAAGGACGTCATCCACAGCTTCTTCCTGCCCTACATGCGCGTGAAGCACGACGCGATCCCCGGCAACGTGGTGCCGATCTGGTTCACGCCGGTCCAGGCTGGAGACTCCGAGATCGGTTGCGCCCAGCTCTGCGGCCTCTCGCACTTCCGCATGCGCGGCTTCCTGCACGTGCAGGAGCAGGCTGCCTACGATGCCTGGCTGGCGGAGCAGGTGCCGACGCAGGCGGCCGCCGCTTCGGCCGGCGCCGGCTAAGACGTTCGGGTGGATGTTCATTCACTCCCAGCGCTGAACGCGCTGCTCAACGGCACCAGCTTCGTGCTGCTGCTGACCGGTTACGCGTTGATACGCAGCGGTAGGCGCCGCGCCCATCAGCGCGTCATGATCGCCGCGTTCGCCTGCTCGGTCCTGTTCCTGACCAGCTACCTGATCTACCACGCGCAGGTCGGCAGTGTTCGCTTCCAGGGCGAAGGTTCGCTGCGCACGGTCTATCTCTCCATCCTGCTCACCCATACGGTGCTCGCGGCATCAGTCCCCTTCCTCGCCGCGATCACCTTGACGCGCGCGTTGCGCGCGCGCTTCGATCGGCACAAGAAGATCGCGCGCGTCACCCTGCCGATCTGGCTCTACGTGTCGATCACCGGCGTCGTGATCTATCTGATGCTCTACCAGATGTAGGGCGCCTGGGCACGCAGCCGTCCTCCTACTCGGACGCCCGCGCGCCTACGGCCCGCGTGACCGCGGCGCCGACTTGGTGGCATTTTGATTGCTTGTAGACTGATTATCGGCATGACGCGTTCCGCCGCCCGCACGAGCTGCTTTCTTGCAATCACCTTGGTCCTCGCCGCTGCGCTGACGTTCGAGCTGGGCGCCGCCGACGACGGCGACCACGCGCTGCTGCCCGAGGCGGAGCGCGCTTTCCTCGACGACGGTCCAGGCTGGCTGGTGCCCGAGGCCGACCGCAAAGCGCTACTGGCGATGGACAGCGCCGCACGCGCGGCATGGATCGAGGAGTTCCTGTCACGCGACCCGGTGGCATCGACCAGCGACAACGAGCTGGTCGAAGGCATCGAGCGGCGCCGGCGCCTGGTCGCAAGCGAGCTCCAGACCTTCCTCGACGATCGTGCCCGCATTCTGTTCCTCCAGGGCGCGCCGACCGAGCGCGTTCCGATCCGCTGCGATCAGACCTTCAAGCCGCTCGAGATCTGGTGGTACGGGCCGCGCGAGACGACTCCTGGCTACGTGCTCTATCAGCCGCGACCGGGGAATCCGTTCCGGCTCTGGCTGCCGCTCGACTCCAAGCGCGTGCTCTACGGCAGCGAGATGGAGTCGTGGCTCGAAGAGGTGGCTGAGATCACCGGGGGCAAGGGAAATCAATTCCGCTTCGACAAGCGGCTGTGCAAGCAGACCGAGGTGGTGGATGAGGCTACCGGCGTCAACGGTCTCTTCGGCTTCCACGAGGACCGCCCCACCAACGATCTGATCCGGTCGATCCTGGCTCCGCCCAAGGATGTCGCCGCGTGGGCCACCGCCGCCTACGTGACGTCGCTGCCCGACGCTCCGGCGACGCTCCAGCTCGCGGGACCGCCCGAGGTCTACTTCCCGGAGGCGAAGAGCCAACGCATGGTGTCGCGGCTGCTGCTGCGCATCCCCGAGGCCGCCGGCCTCGAAGTCTTCCGCGAGGACGAGAAGGCCGAGGTACGTCTCAAGATCGACGGAGTGGTCGAGCACGAAGGCGAGCTGTTCGAAGAGTTCCACATGCGCTACCAGGTGCCGATCTCCGGCGAGGAGCATCCTCCGCTGGTCCTGCTGGCAGATCGGCTGCTGCGTCCCGGCGAGCCATTCCTGGTGCGGTTCAAGATCCACGACGAGATCGGGGGCGCCGAAGCGCGCGCCAACCTCGGGTTCCGCGTGCCGATGACGGCGCAGGCAGCGGCCGACCTGCCCGCCGGCGTGGTGGTCACTCAGGGCGTCGACGTCGAGCCCGATCGCGTGCCCGGCATCGACAGCCTGGTCATCGTGCCGCCCGAGACCGACGTCGTGCTCGGTCTGTGGCGGGTGGAGACGCTGATCTCGGGCGAGCGCATCAGCAAGGTGGTTTTCGTGGTCGATGGCAAGCCGCAGTACACCAAAACCGCGGCTCCGTTCCAGGCCGAGGTGCGGCTCGCCAAATACCCCACCGAACAGGTGGTGCGGGTCGAAGGCTACGACTCGGCCGATCAGCTGGTCGCCTTCGACGAGGTGGTGCTCAACCAGCAGCGCGGCCAGCTCGAGGTGCGCATCACCGAGCCCAAGCGCGGTGTGCCTACCACCGCGAGCGTGCGCGCCAAGGCGTCGATCGTCGTTCCGGAGGAGCGCAAGCTCGAGCGCGTCGAGTTCCTGGTCGACGACAAGGTGACGGCAACGCTCGCCAAGCCACCGTGGGAAGCGGACGTTCCGGTGCCGCAGATAGCGTCGAAGAACGACGTGCACTACATCACCGTCGCCGCCTATCTCGACGACGGCACCCGCGCCGAGGACGTCCAGTTCCTCAACAACCCCGACTACCTGGAGGAGGTCGACGTCGATCTGGTCGAGCTCTACACCACGATCGAGGGCCAGGCGACGGTCGAGCTCACCAAGGAAGAGTTCTCGGTGTTCGAGGACGGCCGGCCGCAGCAGATCGTGAAGTTCGAGTTGGTGCGCGACCTCCCGATCACGATCGGCATCACCATCGACACCTCGGGCTCGATGATCGAGTCGCTGGGCGAGGCCAAGCGCGCCGCCGTCGATTTCCTCCAGAGCGTGGTCACCCCCAAGGATCAGGCGTTCGCGGTCAGCTTCTCGAACCACCCGGTGCTGCTGATGACCCGCACCTCCGACGTCGGTGCGGTGGCGCAGGCAATCGACGGCCTGCACGCGGTGGGCAACACCGCGCTCCACGATGCGGTGGTCACCAGCCTCTACTACTTCCGCGGCGTGCGCGGCCGCCGCGCGCTGGTGCTGCTCTCGGACGGCGAGGACACCTCGTCGACCATCCAGTTCAAGGACGCGCTCGACTATGCGCGGCGCAGCGGCGTCGTGATCTATCCGATCGGGCTCAACATCGGCATGACCGCGCTCGGCGTGCGCGACAAGCTCAACAACCTGGCGCAGACCACGGGCGGTCGCGCCTTCTACATCTCCAAGGCGGTCGAGCTCCAGACCGTCTACGACCAGATCGAGGAGGAGCTGCGCAGCCAGTACCTGATCGCCTACGCCTCCGACGCGCCGCGCGACTCCAACCAGTTCCGCACCGTCGAGGTCAAGACCAAGGGCAAGTTCAAGGCGCGGACCATCGCCGGGTACTACCCGTGAGCGCGCGCCTGGCCCACCTGGCCCACCGGCTCGCCATGGCCGTCCTCACGGCCGCCGTCATGCTCGCCGTCGCCGGAGCCGCCGCCGGAGCGGAGTTCGAGTTCGCCCGGCTCAACCGCACCTACAGCCAGTTCGTCGATCAGCTCCAGCCGGTGGTGCTGGGGCCGGTCGAGGTGTTGCTGCGGTCGCCGCAGCACCAGCTCGTGCTGTCGCGCCATCACACCTGGCTCGAGCCCGCGGCCGAGGGCACGCACAGCGTCCGGGTCGAGATCGAGGTGCAGGGGAGTGGCACCATCAACGCCGTCCTGCGGGCTGCCGGGCTCGAGGGCAAGCTCGACGACGAGCTCACGCTGCCGCTCCAGACCCTGCGCCTGGACGGGCGGATCCGGCTGGCGCGGTCAGCCGCGGGATACCAGATCGCGCTGGTGGAGGCTCCGGAGTCGGTCGAGGTCCAGATCGAGAGCCAGCTCGCCGGCCGCCTGGTGCCGCTGTGCCGGCAGATGGCCCTGGTCCTGGTCCGCTTCGACTGTGCCGCGCTCGAGGATGCCCTCTCCCGCGTCCAGGTGCCCATTCCCAAGCCCGGCACCGAGTTCCTGCTGCCGATCGAGGAGGTGTCGCCGGAGGAGGCGAAAGCCCTCGATCGCTACCTGGTCCAGGCCGCGAGTCCGTCCAAGACCGACTGAATCCGCGATAAGCTAGGCCGCTATGACAGTTTCCACTCCGCGTCACCTGATGCGGCGGCTCTTCTACTTCACGATCGAGGACGAGGGCATCCTCGCCGAGGCGTTCACCAAGCTCGACGAGGCCGGGTTCGCGATCGCCTACAAGGTCCGCGGCACCGACGACGTGTTCGTCACCACCGGCGAGACCCGCGAGGCGCTCGACCTCCACGACGTGCCCTACAATCTGCTGGGCGAAGAAGAGGCGTCGAACATCGGCATTTTTCACACCCCGCAGTCGAAGGAAGAGCTGGTCGACTTCGAGGACGCCATCAAGGCGCTCGCGGTCGCTTCGCGCGCCATCGCGGTGGCGTGCGTGGGCATCAACGGCGAGATCGACATCGGTCTCGACCTGTCGAAGGGCCCCGAGGTCTACAGCTACTTCGGCCCGCCCGCTGGCCACACCTTCCTGTTCCGGCTCTTCAAGTCGAAGGAGGAGGCCCGCGACTTCCTCGACAAGTTCACCGCCGGCGACGACGAGGCGGAGGAGTGGGTCGACTCGCTGCCGCTCAACACCTCGGACGACCTGAAGAGCTTCCACTAGTAGCAGGCTCCGGCCCTGCACACGTTCTCGACTCACCCAGTCGGCACCTACCGGGTCTCGGAGCTCACCGAGGAGATCAAGGTCTTCCTCGGCGAGGCGTTCCCCTCGGTGTGGGTGGCGGGCGAGATCCAGCGCATGCGGCCGAGCCCGAAGGGGCATCTCTACTTCGAGCTGGTGGAGAAGGGCGAGCACGACGACATCGTGGGCCGGATCGAAGGCGTCATCTTCAGGACCGATCGCGATCGCATCGCGCGGTTGCTGCGCCGCAGCGGTCAGGACCTGGTGGACGGGCAGGAGGTGCGCTGCCGCGGCGGCGTCGATGTGTTCTCCGCGGGCGGTCGCCTGCAGCTGGTGGTGCGCGAGATCGATCCGCTGGCGTCGCTCGGCATGCTGGAGCGGCGGCGCCGCGAGATCCTCGCCGGGCTCGAGGCGTCCGGCCTGCTCGACCGCAACCGCGGGCTCGAGCTCCCCGCTCTGCCGCTGCGCATCGGGCTGGTGACCTCCGCCGGCAGCGCGGCGTACCACGACTTCATCAGCTCGCTCGAGGCGAGCGGCTATGGTTTCGAGGTGGTGCTGGCGGCGACCCCGGTGCAGGGCCAGGGAGCGGAGCTGCGCGTAGCGGCGGCGCTCGGCGCGCTGCGCTCGGCCGGTGTCGCCTGCGCAGTGCTGGTGCGCGGCGGCGGCTCGAAGTCGGACCTCCAGATCTTCGAGAGCCGGGCGGTGGCCGAGGCGATCGCGGGGGCGCCGTTCCCGGTGCTCACCGGGCTCGGGCACGAGATCGACCGATCGATCGCCGATCGGGTCGCGCATTCGTCGTTCAAGACGCCGACCATGGCCGCCGAGTTCCTGGTCGCGCGTCTGGCCGCGGCCGAAGCCAGGGTGCGGGATCTCGAGCGCGCGCTGGCTCGCTGCGCGCGGCTGCCGGTGGCGCGAGCGCAGCTCCACGCCAGTCACGTGGCACAGCGGCTCCTGCGCTCGAGCGAGCGCGTCCACGACTACGCGCGCGAGCTCGAGTCGGTGCGCAGCCGCGCCCTGGCCGCGGCACGACTGCGCGTGCGCGCCGCCCAGCGCGAGGCGCGCGACGTCGGCACGCGGCTGGTCCGTCTCGCGCCGCGCGCGCTCGAGGTGCGACGCCCGCTGCCGGAAGCTCTGGCGCGCCGCATCGCCGCGCGCGCCTTCGACCGGATCCGACGCGAGACCGCGCGCGTCGGCGCGCTCGAGCGGCTGGCGGCGGAGCTTACGCCCGAGCGCACGCTGCAGCGTGGCTTCAGCATCACGCGCACGGCGGCCGGGGCGTTGGTGCGCGATGCCGCGCAGGTGGGGTCGGGCGAGCGCGTCACCACGGAGCTCGGGCGCGGCCGTATCGAGAGCGTGGTGGAGCGCGCCGTCGCCTCGTCGACCGCGCTCGACGCGCAGCCCAGGCGAGGCGCTCCCCGGGGGGTGATGGGCGGTGCCGGGGAAGCCTCGCCCGGGGAGCGGTCGTGAGCGGCGAGCGCGAGCGTGAGAGCGGCGCCAAGGGTGCTATGCCGGACGCCGGCGCCGAGGCGTCCTTCAACGACGCGCTGGCGGAGCTCGAGCAGATCCTGGGCCGACTCGAGCGCGACGACGTCGATCTCGACCGACTGGCCGTGGAGCTCGGTCGGGCGGCGGAGCTGCTCGAGGTGTGCCGCCGCAAGATCCGCAAGGCCGAGCTCGAGGTGAGCCACATCGTCGAGAAGCTCGGCGAGGACGCGCCGCGCTGAAAGCGCCCGCTCTCGCCGTGGCCGTGCTCCTCCTCGCCGTGACTGCTCGCGCGCCTTCGATCGCTGCCGCGCCCGACCCGCCGCGGCCCGTCACCGAGCTGACGGCATCGTTCGAACGCGACCTCGACCGCTGGGCCCGCCGCGATCGCGTGCCGGCCGCCGCCGCCGCCATCGTTCACGACGGCGAGCTGGTGTGGGAGGGCGCGGCTGGCACGGCCGATCGCGAGTCTCGCGCCGGGGCTGGCAGCGACACCGTGTTCCAGGTCGCCTCGCTGTCGAAGCCGGTGACCGCCCTCGGCGTGATGCTGCTGGCCGAAGAGGGCAGGCTGGACCTCGACCGGCCGATCTGGGACTACGTCCGCGGATGGCGCCTGCCGCCCTCCGAGCACGACGCGGGACGAGTGACCGCGCGCCTCCTCCTCGGCCACCGCGCCGGAGTCGGTGTCCACGGCTATCCAGGCTACGAGCCCGATCGACCGCTTCCCACGCTGCTGGGCTCGCTCGACGGCGACAACGGCGGCGCCGGCGCGGCGACGTTGGTGGCCGAGCCGGGCACGACCACGCTCTACTCGAGCGGCGGCTACGCCATCCTGCAGCTCGCCATCGAGCAGATCACCGGCGAGCCGTTCGCCGGTTACATGCAGCGGCGCGTGCTCGACCCGCTCGCCATGACGCACTCGAGCTTCGAGCCGCCGATCGAGGTCGAGAGCGCGAGCGGGCACGGGTGGTGGGGAGACCGGCTGCCCGCGTATCGGTTCCGCGAACAGGCGGCGAGCGGGCTCTACGCCACCGCCGGTGACGTCGCGAGGTTCCTCGCCGTGCTGTCGTCGCCTTCGGCGCAGCGCGCGGTGGGCGTGTCGGCCACCACGATCGAGACGATGCTCGAGCCCGCGACCGGCGGCTCCTTCGCGCTCGGATTCGCCGTCGACGCATCGGCGGCGCGCACCGCCGGCGGAGCGATCGCCCCCGGCCCGCGGATCGTGTGGCACAACGGCTCCAACCGCGGGTTTCGCGCCGTCCTCGCCGCGGCTCCCGATTCGGGCGACGCGTTCGTGGTCCTGACCAACAGCGATCGTGGCCTGGCGTTGACCGACGACCTGTTCTGCGAGTGGGGGCTCTGGCTGACCGGGCTCGAGAGCGCGACCTGCTGGGTGGAGCGCAAGCGCCGCGGCACCCTGGTCGCGGTGGCGGGGCTGGCGGCGCTCGGCACTCTGATGGACGGCGCCGCCTTCGCGCGCCGCCGGTCGGTCCGCCGCGCGCGGGCTGTGGCGGCGGCTGCCGGCGAGCGCCACGCCTGGGCAGAGGATGCCCGGCACCGACCGCCACCCCGGGCATCCTCTGCCTGGGCCAGCCACGTCCGGCTCACGATCTCGATCGCGCTCCTGCTCGGATGGTGGATCTACTGGTACACCGACCGGGTTGCCCTCCACCGCGAGGGGATCGCGCACTTCGTGCCGGTCTCGTCGCAGCCGCCGACCTTCTTCTGGCTCACCGCGGTAGTCACCGCCTGGTGCCTGCTCGGGGTCGCCCGCTGGGCCTCGGAGCGCGTGGAGGCCAGGCGCTGATGGCGTTGCTGCGTCGTCAGACCTCGGGATCGGTGGTCTGCCCTTCCTGCGGTCGATTGGTGGGCGTCAAGGACGAGCGGTGCTTCAACTGCGGCCGCGCCCGCCCCGGGTTGCTCGGCTTCGGTCCGCTGCTGCGCAGCCTCGGCGACGACCTCGGCGTCACGCGACTGTTGGTGGGCGCCTGCGTCACGCTCTATCTCGCCATGCTGCTCAGCGACCTCGACGGCGTGTCGTTCGCGCTCGGCTTCGACCTGCTCGCCCCGAGTGGGATCAGCGCCTTTCGATTCGGCGCGTCCGGAGTCACGCCGGTGTTGCAGTACGACCGGTGGTGGACCATCCTGTCCGCCGGCTGGCTCCACGGGAGCCTGCTGCACATCGGCTTCAACATGATGTTCGCGTGGCAGCTCCTGCCGCTGGTGATCCGCTTCTACGGAGCCGGGCGAACCGTCATCCTCTACATCGTTTCGTCCGGGGCTGGGTTCCTCCTGTCCACGCTCGCCGTCTACCTTCCCGTGCGCCTGCCGTTCCTCGTGCCCGCGGGCATGACGCTCGGCGCCTCGGCGGCGAATCTCGGCCTGCTCGGCGCGATGGTCTGGTACGGCCGGCGTGCAGGAAGCTCGGTGCTCGGGCAGCAGATGCTCGCCTATGCCGTCGTCAACATCGTGATCGGGTTCGGGCTGCCCGGCATCGACAACTGGGCGCACCTCGGCGGGTTCGGCACCGGGTGGCTGCTCGCGCGCTGGCTCGACCCGTTGCGCGAGGAGCGCGGCGACCACGTCGCGATCGCGCTGGTGCTGCTGCTGCTGTCGGCGCTCTCGATCGTGGCGTCGCTCGTCGTGGGGCTGCCGGGACGGAGCTGAGGCGCGGGCGGTGTTTTTTCGGCACACCCGGAATATCGCCTCGCGAGCGAACGTTCAACGTCTATTGTGTCTTGAATAATTTTCCACGATTCTGCATAATCATGCCGAATCGGGAAAGGTGCGCGAAAGGTCGATGATCAGAGCGAGCATCGTCGGAGCGTCGGGATACGGCGGCGGGGAGCTGGTGCGGCTCCTCTCCGGGCATCCCGAGGTCGAGATCGTGGCGGCCACCGCGATGCAGCAGCAGGGCCGCCGCGTCGACGAATCGTTCCCCAGCCTGCGCGCGTTCAACGACCTCATCATGGAGGCGCCGGACTGGGACGCGCTCGCCCGCGCCTCGGACGTCGTCTTCCTGGCGTTGCCGCACGGCGTGTCGCAGGACGGCGCGCCCAAGCTGCTCGAGGCGGGCGTGCGCGTGATCGACATCGCCGCCGACTTCCGGCTCAAGGACCTGGCTGCCCACGAACAGTGGTACGGCGCCCACAAGGCGCCCGAGCTGCTCACCTCGGCGGTCTACGGGCTGCCGGAGCTCCACGCCGACGAGATCGCGAATGCGAGGCTGGTCGCCTGCCCCGGCTGCTACCCGACCGCCTCGATCCTGGCGACGCTCCCCGCGCTCGAGTGGCGCGAGCCGGGCGCACCGATCATCGTCGATGCCAAGTCGGGGGTGTCGGGCGCCGGGCGCAACCCGGGCACCAACAACCACTTCAGCGAAGTCAACGAGAACGTTCGGCCGTACAATCTGGGCCGCCATCGCCACACCGCGGAGATGTTGCAGGAG
>DATAFT010000455.1:0-2054 GCA_036257295.1 Thermoanaerobaculia bacterium | reverse complement strand
TTGTACTGGCTGGTCTGGATGTTGAATTCCTGGACCGCATCCAGGTTGAAGTTCTGCAGCGCGCCGCCGATGGTGTCGTCGGTGTTGTCGCCGCCGTCGACGGTGAAGTTGAGGTTGCGACCGTTGCCGCCATTGAGCAGCACGGTGAGCTGGCCCGGCTTGGTGGGATCGGAGTTGTACGACAGGCCGGTGCCGGGCGCGAGGACCGCGACGTTGGCGAACTGGCGGCCGTTGAGCGGCAAGTTCTCGAGCTCGTTCTGGCTCACGACCGTTCCGATCGACGGCGTGGTGGCGATGAGAGGCGCCTCGGCGGTGACGGTGATGGTCTCCTCGACCGCCGCCACCTTCATCGACGCGTCGACCACCGTGGTGCTGCCGATGTTGACGTCGGCCTGCTCGATGGCGAGATCGCTGAAGCCGCTCAGGCTGAAGGTCACCTTGTAGGTGCCGGCCGGCAGGACCGCGAACCGGTAGCCGCCGTTGGCGTCGGTGACGCCGGTGCGCGTGAGGCCGGTGGCCGTGTTGGTCGCGGTCACCGTCACCCCGGGCAGGGCATTGGTCTCCTGCGTGGCGCGGCCCTCGAGGTTGCCGCCCGTGGTCTGCGCCAGCAGGCCGGACGCCGGCACCAGCATCGCCAGCACCAGCGCCACCGCCATCGGCGCAGTTCGAACTAGTTTCCTGAACATCTTTCTCTCTCTCCTTTCGGTCAATTGCGAGAAGGCTCGGAAGACGCTCTTTCCTCGAGGCGCGACGCGAGCTCGATCGCCATCGCGCGTTGCTCCGCGAAATGGGGATCGGACTCGGCGGCGGCGAGGAAGTCACGATAGGCGTGGATGGCCGCGGCGCGATCACCCGAGAGCTCGAGTGCCACCGCGCGGTTGAGACGGACTTCGTGGCGATCGGGGGCGAGGTCGAGCGCGCGCTCGAACAGCGGCAGCGCCTCGGCCGGCCGACCCTGAGCCACCAGCACCGAGCCCAGACCGTTGAGCGGCTCGGAGTAGTTGGGCGCCAGCTCGATCGCGCGCCGGTAAGCGATGGCCGCGGGCTCGGGCTGGGCGAGATCGCGCAGCGAGTTGCCCAGGTTGTTGAGGACGACGGCGTCGTCGGGGTCGATCGCGAGCGCCCGTTCGAACTCCTGTCGCGCCTCGCCGGTGTGTCCCTGCATCGAGCGGAGGATGCCGAGCGCGTTATGGGCCTCGGGTCGCGCGGCGTCGGATTTCAGCACTACCGCCAATACGGTGGTGGCCTCCTCGATGTTCCCGCTTGCCTGGAGCGCGAGCGCGAGCTCGTAACCGACTTGCGAATCGCCCGGCGAGCTGGCGAACGCGCGGCGGTACTCGCGCAGGCTCGCGTCCTGCTCGCCGTTCTCGCGGTAAGCGCGCGCGAGGTGGGCGCGGAACACTGCGTTCTCGGGATCGCTCTCGACCAACGGCCGGAGCTGGCGGACGGCCTGTGCCGGGCGGCCGGCGAGCGTCGCCCAGTGCGCTTCCTCGAACGCGCGGAAGAGCTCGACCCGATCGTGTGGATCGGCACCGGTCGCGAGCTTCGCGCCGGACGAGGAGCGGCTCGAGAGGTAGCCCAACGAGGCGAGCTTGGCGCGCGACTCGGCGTCGAGCTCGGACTCGACCGGCGGCGCCGCGGCGACACCCTCGGCCTGCAGTGATGCGAGCGCTTCCGCCAACGCCGCCGTCCTGTGATCGCCGGCCTGCAACGTGTTCGACGTCTCGCCGGGATCGGACTCGAGATCGAACAGTCGGGGTGTCGGCGCCGCCACGTACTTGGCATGTCCGCGTCGGATCGCGGCCAGGGCGCTCCAGCCGAACAGCCGCGGGTACTCGGTCTCGGCGTAGAGATCGACGCGCGGCGGCTCGTCGCCGGCAACGAGCGACGGCGAGAGATCGCGCCCGTCGAGGGTGCTGCCGGGCGGAGCCAGCGGGACGCCCGCGAGGCCGGCGAGAGTGGGCGCCACGTCCGCGAGTCCCACCGGCTCGCCGACCACGACTCCGCCGGGGAGGCGACCCGGTGCCCGCAGCAGCAGCGGCACGCGCACGGTG
>DATAFT010000364.1:0-7990 GCA_036257295.1 Thermoanaerobaculia bacterium | reverse complement strand
GTGTCCCAGGTCTCCCCCACCATGCCGGCGATGAGGTCGATGTTGAGCTGCGGGAAGTCGAGCTCGCGGATCCAGGGCTTGACGCGCTCGATCTCCGCCGACTCGTGCGCCCGTCCGTTCTCGCGCAGGATGGCGTCGTCGAAGCTCTCGACGCCGAGCGACAGACGGGTCACGCCGATGTCGCGGATCGCCTCCAGCTTCGAGCGCGTGATGGTGCCGGGCTCGCACTCGAAGGCGATCTCCTCGGCGCCGTCCCACGGCAGTGCCCCGCGCACGCGCGCCGACAGCTTGCGCAGTTCCTCGGCGCTGATGTACGACGGCGTGCCGCCGCCGAAGTAGACGAAGCGCAGCGGCCGTCCCGCCACTGCCGGCAGCTCGGCGTAGCGCTCCACCTCACCCGCCAGCGCGTCGAGGTAGGCGCGCACGTCGCCGCTGTTCTTGTCGGTGACCACGCGGAAGTAGCAGAACTTGCAGCGCTGGCGGCAGAACGGGATGTGGAGGTAGAGGCCGAGCGTCGCGTCGGTGGCCGGGGGGCGACGCAGCACGTCGTTCGCCACCGCGACGGCGTCGGTGTTCCAGAACGAGTACGGCGGGTAGTTCGAGACGAAGACGCTTCCGACCTGCGTCGCCTGCAGATCGAGTCGTGAGGTGGCGGGCTCGGCCAGCGTCATGTCTTCTCCCTGGGTTGCGATTCCGGTGCCTTGCCCGTGCCCGCGCCGAAGCAGTACACCATGCCGTCGAGGCTCGAGATCACCAGCTTCTCCTGCGCCACCGCGGGCGAGGCGGTGAACGAGGAGCCGCTCTCCCACGACCACACCCGCTCGCCGCTGGCGAGGTCGAGCGCCAGGACCTCGCCCCCGGTGGTGGCCAGGAAGGCGCGATCGCCCGCAATGACGGTCGAAGAGTCGATGCGCGACCCCGCGGCGTAGGTCCAGCGCTCCGCGCCGGTCTCGGCGTCGAGGGCGTGGACGATCTTGTCGCGGCCGCCGATGACGACCAGGCCATCGTGCACGGCGGGCGAAGCGTAGTAGGGGAACTTGCGCACCGGGTGCTCGTAGGTCCAGCGGACCGCGCGCGCGTCGAGGTCGATGCCGAGCACCTCGTTCTCGTACGTGCCGACGAACGCCAGGTTGCCCACGATCGCGGGGCTCGACCCGGTCTGGCCGCCGAGCTCGATCTTGGTCGCTACCGTGCCATCCTCGAGGCGGACCAGCCACAGATAGCCGTCGCAGCCCGAGACGGTGGTGAGCTCGCCGGTGATCGCCGGCGTGCCGTGGACGTAGCCGTCGGTCTCCACTTTCCACAGCAGCGAGCCGTCGTCGCGCCGCAGGGCATAGAGCGAGTTGTCGTAGGAGCCGAACACCAACTTGTCTTCGTAGAAGTTGGCGCCGGAGATGATGCCGGCCAGGGTCTCGTAGCGCCACTTCTCGGCGCCCGTGGCGGCGTCGACGGCGTGGAAGATTCCCGCCTCGTCCCCGAAGTAGACGACGCCGTCGCGCACCGACGGCGATGACTTCACCTCGGCGCCGGCCTCGAACTTCCACGCGACCTGGCCGCTCTCGAGATCGATCGCGTGCAGGGAGCCGTCGAGCGAGCCGACGAACACCTTGCCGCCGGCGATCGCGGCCGTGGACTCGATGTCGCCGCCTGCCTGATAGCTCCACAGCAGCGCCGGCTGGGCGGGAAGCTCGCCGCGCGCGACTCCGGTCGACGCGGCGTCGCCGCGAAAGATCGGCCACTCGCCGGCCGCGCGCCCGCGAGCCGCCGCACCGCCGGCGACGTCTTCTGCCGCGGTCGACGAGTCGCCGCAACCGGCGATCGCGAGGGCGATCGACAGAAGGCCGATCGCGAGGCGCAGCGTGGGGAAGGAGGTCGGGCTCACCATCTACAGCACCGACCGGTAGAGCGCGAGCACGTCGTCTTCACTCAGCTCGCGCGGGTTGTGCCGCAGGGTCCACTGCTCGAGCGCCTCGGACACCAGCGCGGGCAGCGCATCGATCGTGACCCCGACGCTCGAGAGACGCTCGGGCAGGCCCCCGGCGGCGCGGAGGGCTTCGAGCCGCCGCGCCAGAGCTTCGGCGGCGCCCGATTCGGGAACGCCCATCAACTCGCCATAGGCCGCGCCCGCCGCCGGCGCGTTGGCGCGCACGACCGCCGGCAGCATCAACGCGATCGCGAGGCCGTGAGTGACGTCGAACTGCGAGGTGAGCGGGTTGGCGCAAGCGTGCGCGGCGCCCAGCATCGACGCCTCGATCGCCGCTCCCGCGAGGTGCGCGCCCAGCAGCACGTCGGACCAGGCGTTGTCGCTCGCGCCGCTTCCCATCACTGCTCCGTAGGCCGGCTCCAGCAGACGCCACGCCTCGCGCGAGAACACTCGCGAGAGCGGGTTGGCAGTCCGGCTCACCAGGCTCTCGACCGCGTGCGACAGCGCGTCGTAGCCGGCGCTCGCCGTCACCGCGCGCGGCGCGGTGCGGGGCAGCAGCGGATCGAGGATCACCGCCACGAAGCGCGCCTTCTCGTCACCGCACGCCATCTTGCGGTGCGACCCGGCCTGCCCGATCAGCGCGTACGACTGCGCCTCGCTGCCGGTCCCGGCGGTCGAGGGCACGCCGATCGAGGGCAGCATCGGGTACTGCGCCCGGTTCCAACCCCAGTAGTCCTCGACGCGGCCGCCGTTGGTGAGGAGGAAGTTGGCGCCCTTGGCGCAGTCCAGCGCGCTGCCGCCGCCGAGGCCGACGATGAAGTCGGCGCCGTGCGCGCGCCCGACCGCCGCGGCCGCCTCGACGTGCTCGGTGGTCGGGTTCTCCGCGACCTCGTCGAACACCACGGTGTCGATCGATGCGGCGCCCAGTGACTCCATCGCAGCGCCCACGTGACCGGCGGCTTCGAGGCCGGCGTCGGTCACCAGCAGCGCCCGCGCGCCACCCAGCTCCGCGACCAACGCGCCCAGCTCGGCCAGCCGGCCCGCTCCGAACACGATGCGCGCCGGACGCAGCACCGCCTGCCACGCGTCGAGCGCGATCGGCCGGGCCAGAAGCTCAGCGGTCGAAACCATCTTCGGTGCGGCGGCGCTGGCTCGGTCGAGCTACTTCGCGGCGATCGCGAACAGCTCGGCGCGGGTGGCGATGTAGAGAACGCCGTCCTTCGCCACCGGCGTGGTGTAAACCGCGCCGCCCATGTTGATCTCGCCCAGCACCTTCTTGGTGGTGCCGGTGGCGAGCACGACCACGTCACCGTCCTCGTCGCCGAGATAGACCTTGCCATCCGCCACGAAGGGCGAGCCCCACACCGCGGCGAACGTGTCATGCGTCCAGTGGTGCTTGCCGGTCTTGGCGTCGAGGCAATAGAGGAACCCGGAGAGATCGCTCACGTAGAGCAGACCGTCATGGATCGCCGCGGTCGAGATCGTGCGGTTGAAGTTGTCGTCTCCCCAATGCCACACCTTGCCGGTCTCGCTGACGTCACCGGTCTTGGACGCGTCGATCGCCCAGAAGTGGCCGGGCGCCTCGCCGTGCTCGGGATCCTGCCCGACGCCGACGTAGATCTTGCCGTCGTAGAACACCGGCGTCGCGATGATCTCGTTGGCGGTGCCGGCGCCGCCCAGCTCGTATTTCGCCCCCTTGGGGTTGGCGTTGAACTTCCAGATCAGCTCACCGGTCTTGGGCTCGAACGAGTACACCCAACCATCACCGCCCGGGAAGACGATCTGCTCGCGGCCGCCGGCGGTGCCGTGCGCCGCGTTGGACCAGGTGCCGTGGAAGATCTTCTCGGCCGGGAGGGCGTTCTCCCACACCAGCTCGCCGGTGTTCTTGTTGACGGCGACGAAGCTCGGGGCGAGCGGCGACGGAATGTTGATGTGGCCCTCGTCGACGCCGTTGCCGGTCTCGACGTAGACGATGTCGCCGATCACCAGCGGGGAGCCGGCGGCGAGGTTGTGCGGGAAGACGTCGAGCTCGCCGATCATGTCGTAGCGCCAGAGGATGTCGGCGTCGATCTCGGTCTTGAGCGCCTCGTCCTGCACGCCGTCGTTCTTGCCGTCCTTGAAGCCGTCGGGATCGACCGCCACCACCTCGCCGCGATTGGAGACGTAGTAGACGCGGTCGTCGTCGACATAGGGCGTCGAGCAGATTCCCTGGAGCGGCCAGTCGTTGACGCGGCCCGCCGGCAGCTTGTCGTGGGTCGCCTGCCAGAGGAACTCGCCGTCGGTGGCGCGGAACGCCATCACCACGCCCTTGTCGCCGTCGGAGCCGGGACGCCGCCCGCCTTCGTTGTTGGTGCCGACGTAGACCTGCCCGCCATGAATGACGGGGCCGGCGTAGGTCTGCGATCCGAGCTTCTGGTGCCACTTGACGTTCTTGCCGCTGGCGACGTCCCAGGTGGTGGGTAACCCGGTCTCGCTCGACACCATGTTGCGCGAAGGGGTGCCGCCGAACATCGCCGGCGGCTCGGCGCCGCGGTCGGCGGCGAAGGTGGCGACACCGACGACGGCCGCGAGCGCCACCGCCGCGCCTGCTGCCACAAGGTATGGAAGGCGACGCTTCATGCTCAGTTCCCCGTGATGGTGAGGTTGTCGAAGAAGAGCTCGGCCGGGGAGTAGCCGGTGAGCCCGGGCGAACCCTTCTGGATCGGGTGCGGGTCGACGGCCTCGATGGTCCAGGCCGCGGGCTCGGGCTCGCCCTTGGGCCAGACCTTGCCGTGCACCTTGGCCTGGTCGCCGCTGGTCTCGACCCGCAGCTTCATCGTGTACCACTTGTCGGCCTCCCACGGGAACGCGACCTTCTGATCGACGCGCAGCATCGACTCCCAGGTGCGCAGCTCGAGCCGTTGGTGACCGCCCATCAACTCGAGCACGTAGCCGTTCGCGACCACGCCACCGTCGGAGCGCTTGCGCCCGTTCTGCATGCCCTTGATGTCGGCCTGGATGGTGTAGTCGTCGTACCAGGGCGGTCCCAGCACCATGTTGGAGCGCAGGAGACCCTGCTCCGCGACCGGCTTGACCATGACCTTGCCCCCGCTGGCGGCATCGTCGCGGATGTCGAACCGTCCTGCGCCGATCCACCACCCTCGCTTGCCCTGATCGAAAGTCTCGGTCCACGGCATCGCCGGGAAGACCCGTACCCGCGCCTCCGCGGTGAGCTCGCCGCTCTTCGCGATGATGGTGCCCGCTTGGAACTTGGCGTCGGCGGGAATCGAGAGCTTGCCGTCGGCGAGGCCCCCTTGAATGCCTTTGGCTTCCCAGGTCGCGGTCACCTGACCCGCGGCGCCGGTGAGACGGCGGCCCTTGGCGTCGAAGGCGGCGACCTTGAACTCGGCGCTGTCGCCGGGGGCGAGCGTCACCTCGGCAGGCGTCACCTGCAGCGTCGCCGCCGGTCCAGTGGCCGCGCCCTCGTCGCCGAGCGAGACCGGCGCCGTCTTCGTCACCTTGAAGGGGGCGTTCTTGTCGCCCAGGCAGTAGAGGCCTTCCTCGGTCGTGAAGTAGACGCGCCCGTAGGCGATCGCAGCCGAGCCGTAGACCTCGGCGTAGCGACCTTCTGGCATCTTGACCTGGTGCTGAGCGAGGATGGTGGCGCCCTCCTCGCTCGGCCGCACGATCGCGAACCGGCCGTTCTCCTCGCTGACGTAGAGGTCGCCGTCGGCCCAGGCCGGCGAGCCCTTGCCGACGGTGCCGAGGCTGATCTCCCACTGCTTCTCACCCGTCTTCAAGTCGAGCGCCGACAGGTTCGCCGAGTTGTCGACGACGTACAGCTTGCCGTCGTGCACGAGCGGCGAGGGAAAGCCCGACTCGTGCCGGTTCGAGCGCCACAGCTCCTTGGTCTTGGTCACGTCGCCGCTGCCGGTCCCGTCGATCGCCACCACGCGGCCCTGGGTCGCTTCGTCGATGTTCTCCTCGCTGTGCGCCATGTAGATGACGTTGCCGTCGACCACCGGGGTCACGTTGAGCGAGTTCTTCGACAACCAGAACTCCCACACCTTCTTTCCGGTGCGCGCCTGTAGCGCGTAGAGCCTGCCGTCCGCGGCCGCACCCAGGACCAATCGCTGGCCGCCGATGACGGCGACGGCCGGGCTCGACTGGGTGTTCATGTCGAACAGCTCCTGGCTCGGCGTCGAGATCCAGACCGGGGCGCCGGTGCGCTTGTCGAACGCGTAGTAGCGGTGCCGCGGCGGGCCCAGCGGTCCCCAGCTCGAGCCGATCATGCTCAGGACCACCCGGTCCTCGTCGATCAACGGCGACGCCGTCCGGCCGCCGTAGCCCTCGCCGCGACCGTACTCTTCCTTGAGAGAGTGCGACCACACCGTCTTGCCGTCGCGATCGAGACAGACCAGCAACCCGCTCACCACCTGGTCGTAGATGTAGCCGGTCTCGGGATCGCCGGTCGGCGCGGCCCAGCCGACGCGGTTGAACGGCACGGTGGTCAGATAGAGGTTGAAGCGGCGCTCCCAGATCGGCTCCCCGGTCTTGGCGTCGAAGGCCGCCACCACCGACTGGCGATCCACACCCTCTCCCGCCCGCCCGTTGACGTAAACGCGCCCGTCCATGACCACCGGGGTCGAGCGCCCGGTGAAGTCGCGCCGCCAGATCACGTTCTCGCCCTGAGGGCTCCAACTGTCGGGCAGGCCCTTCTCCGCCGACACACCGTTCTGACGGGGTCCGCGCCAGGAGGGCCATTCCTCGGCCGCTGCCGCAGCCGCGACCAGCGCGCTGAACACCAATGCGCAGAGCACGGGGAGAGTGAGTTGGCGTGGTGACGTCTTCATCTCGACCCTTTTCCTGTTCTTGTGGTCTGGCACTGGCCGGCGGCTCACTCCGCCCCGACCAGGCGGCGCCGCGGCCCACCGGAGAGAGGAACAGTCTAACAGCCGGCCCCGGCTGCGCCCGCGCGGGCGGGGACCGGCGACGGGACCGACGGAGACGGGTGCAGCGAGCCGATGGCGACCAGGCATACTTACGTCAGGCGCCGGGACCGGGCCCGTCTGCCGAGACGACGGCCGGCGCTCTATCGTTTCGATCCACCGGAGCCAACCGTGACGCGACGCTTTCACCACGCCGCAATCTCCACTCCAGATCTCGACCGTTCGATCGCTTTCTACCGCGACCGGTTGGGGTTCGAGGTGCTGGCGGAGTTCGCCTGGCCTCGCGGAACCGCGGCCGCCGACGAGGTGATGGGGCTGCGGGACTCCTCCGGCAAGGCGGCGATGCTCCGGCTGGGCGACGTGAGGCTGGAGTTGTTCCAGTTCACGACGCCGAGCGCGCGCCCGAGCGATCCGGCTCGACCGGTATCCGACCACGGCATCACTCACCTCTGCTTCGAGGTCGAGGACGTCGAACGAGAGTACGAACGGCTGCTCGCGCTGGGGGTCCGGTTCACCTGCCGGCCCCGCAAGGTGGGGCCCGCCACCTTCGCCACTTACGGGCGCGACCCTGACGGCAACGTGATCGAGCTGCTCGAGGAACGGCCGCCGAGAGCGTAGAGGCGGCCCGCCGTCATCAAGTAGAGAACGCCGTCCGACACAGCGGGCGGCCGGTAGATCGGCGCATCCATCGCGATCTCGGACAGCACCACTCGCTTGCCGCCGGCCTCGAGGACCGCCACTTCCCCGTCGGTGTCCGAGACGTAAACGCGGCCCGCGGCGACCAGCGGCGAGGCCCACACCGCCGCCAGCATGTCGTGTCGCCACAGCTCACGACCGGTCGCCGCGTCGAGCGCCACCACGAATCCGTCGATGTCGGCGGCATAGACGATGCCGTTCGCGATGGCGGCGGTGGCGATCGACCGCGCGAAGGTCCCGGCGGCTCGGCCGGCGCCGCTCGCTCCCTGCGGCGGCGGCGTCGCGCTCTTGCCACCGAAGCGCCAGCGAATCCGTGCCTCCGGATCGGCGCCCGACGCCGCAGGATCGATGCACCACAGGCTGCCCGGTCCGGATCCTTGCTCCGGATCGCGGCCGGCCGGGATGTAGACGAGTCCCTGCGCCACCGCCGCGGTCGCGACGA
>DATAFT010000353.1:0-3964 GCA_036257295.1 Thermoanaerobaculia bacterium | reverse complement strand
CGGCGGCATGTCTTTCGACGGCCGGCCCGGGAAGTTTGGCTTGCGCTTCTCGAGGAACGAGGCGACGCCCTCCTTGACGTCGTCGGTCTGCCCCATCCAGAAGATCCCCAGCGAGTCGACGCGGTGGGCGTCCATGGGATGGGACCACCCGAGGCTCCGCCACAACATCTGACGGCACAGCGCGACCGAGACCGGCGCGGTGTTGTCGGCGATCTCCTTGGCGATCGAGCGCGCCGTGGGTAGCAGGTCCGCGGGCTCGACCACGCGCGAGACCAGACCACCGCGCAGCGCCTCCTGCGCGTCGAAGACGCGGCCGGTGTAGATCCACTCCGCGGCTTGACTCGGCGCCACCACGCGCGGCAGGAAGTAGGTGCTGCACGCTTCCGGCACGATCCCGCGCCGCGAGAAGACGAAGCCCATGCGCGCCTGCGTCGACGCGATGCGGATGTCCATCGGCAGCGTCATGGTGACGCCGACGCCGACCGCGGCGCCGTTGATGGCGGCGATCACCGGCTTCTTGAGCTTGAAGATCTCGAGCGTCACCAGTCCGCCGCCGTCGCGGTGCTCCTCGGCCCGCTGGCCGTCGCGAGTGCGATCGAAGGTCGAGGGTCCGCGGCCGAGATCGGCGCCGGCGCAGAACGCGCGCCCGGCCCCGGTGACGATGATGACGCGGATGGAGTCGTCGGCGTCGGCGCGGTGGTAGGCGTCCACCATCTCCTCGCGCATCACGCCGGTGAACGCGTTGAGATGGTCCGGACGGTTCATCGTGATCAGCAGCGTCGGACCGTCTGCTTCGTAGCGGATCTGTTCGTATTCGGTCATGTTCCCTTCTTCTTTAGGTCAGCGGCGCGCGGTCTCCAGCGCCGGCAGTCCCGGCACCGGGTAGGCGAGGCACAAGGTCTCCACCTCGCGCTGGAGCGAGGTCAGGAACGCGGCGTCCTGGTGTCGTCGCAGCGCGTCGCAGATCCAGCCCGCCAGCCGATCCATCTCGGCGCGGCCGAACCCGCGGGTGGTGGCGGCGGGGGAGCCGAGGCGAATGCCGCTCGGGCGCAGCGGCGGGTTGGGGTCGTCGGGAATGATCTGTTTGTTGACGGTGATGGCGACCGAGTCGAGCGTGCGCTCGGCGGCGCGACCATCGATGCCGAAGCTCTTCACCGTATCGAGCACCATCATGTGGTTGTCGGTGCCGCCGGTGACGAGCGTGGCGCCGCGCTCGAGCAGGCCCTGAGCCAGCGCCTTGGCGTTGGCGAGCACCTCGCGGCAGTGGACGCGGAAGTCCTCCTGCAGCGCCTTCTCCAGCGTCACCGCGACGCCGGCGATGGTGTTCATGTGCGGGCCGCCCTGGAGGCCGGGGAAGACCGCGGCGTCGACCGTCTTGGCGTGCTGCTCGCGGCACAGCACCATGCCGCCGCGCGGACCGCGCAGCGTCTTGTGCGTGGTGGTGGTGACGAGGTCGAAACCGTAGTCGAACGGGTTGCGCATGGCGCCGCCCGCGATCAACCCGCCGACGTGCGAGACGTCGGCCATGGTGAGGGCACCCACCGCATCGGCGACGCGCTTGAAGTCGGCGTAGTCGTAGTCGCGCGGATAGGAGGTGTAGCCCGCGAGCACCAGCTTGGGGCGATGCTCGAGCGCGAGCCGGCGCAGCTCGTCGAAGTCGATCCTGCCCTGGTCCTCGGGATGGGTCTTGTAGCGGACGAACTTGAAGATCTTCCCCATGTGCGACACCGGGGCGCCGTGGGTGAGATGTCCGCCGTGCGAAAGGTCCATGGCGAGCACGGTGTCGCCCGGAGTCAAGAAGCCGAGGTACACCGCCTGGTTCATCGGGGAGCCCGATAGCGGCTGCACGTTGGCGTGCTCGCAGCGGAAGAGTCGCTTGGCCCGGTCGCGGGCCAGGTTCTCGATCTGGTCGGTGAACTCCTGGCCGCCGTAGTAGCGGCGACCGGGGTAGCCCTCGGCGTACTTGTTGGTGAGGACGGATCCCAGCGCCGCGAGCACCTCGGGGTAGGTGTAGTTCTCCGACGGGATCAGCTCGACGCCGCGGCGCTGACGCTCCTCCTCGCCCGCGATCGCGGCGTAGACCTCGGGATCGTTCTGTTTCAGGGCCGTGCGGTTGACGTCCATGCGCTCTCCTCCCGGGCCCTTACGAACGAAGGCTCGCCGGACCCCGTCAGTGTCGTTGAGCGCCCAGGCGAGCGGCGGTGGGATCTTCCTGCGCTTCCCCGTGGTCGCCCACGTTCGGCGGCACAGCCGCCGTCTCGCCAGTCACGCAGGAGGAGCCCGAATCTACTCGAAAGAGGTGGAGCGCTCAACTGGTCTCGACGGTTGGGGCCAGGCCCTCGCGGGCGGCGAGATAGGCGCTCGCGGCGAGGAGTCCGTTGGGATGCCCGACGTCGAACAGAGGCATCGGAAGGAGCGCGCCGAGGAGACCGTGCTCTCGCGCCAGACGCTGGACCGCTGGCACCTCGTCGAGCTCTCCGGCGGCGGTGCGCCGCGACTCCGCCAGAAGGGCGAGGATCTCGGCGCCGAACACATAGCGCCCACAGGCCCGCAGCAGCGGCGCCTGCGCCGTACCCTCGACGACGAACCGGCCCGGCGCCTTGTCATGCAGCCGATCGACGGCGACGACGCCCGGCTCGAGCGGCCGGCTGTCGATGCGCCCGGAATTGCCGAAGAGACCGCTCCAGCGGCGGTCGATCTCGATCACGCCGACGACGTTCTGGCCGCGGCGTCGCCAGAGGTCGACCATCGAGCCGAGTCGATAGTCGGGCGCGAGCGGCAGGTTATCGGGTAGCAGCACGGCGAAGGGCTCACCCTCGAGCAGCGGCTCGCAGCGGGCGATGGCGTCGGCGAGGCCGGTCGGTTGCTCCTGCGTCGTGTAGCGCAGGCGCAGGTCCGGCCACGCGCCGCTCTCCTTCGCGAGGTCGAGATATCGGCGCAGCAGCTCTTTGCCGGGCGCGACCACCACGATCGCTTCCTCGAGCTCCGCTCGAGCCGCTTCGTCGAGCACGAAGTGGATCGCGGGCTTGCTGCCGAGTGGCGCCAGCTCCTTGGGGACGGCGAGCGTGAACGGATGGAGCCGGGTGCCGCGTCCGGCGGCGGGGATGACGGCTCGGCGAAGGTCGGGCACGGCGGTCGGCGCGGGAGTCGGTCGCGGCGATGCGCCCGCGAACGACGCGGGGATTCTAGTCGACCGTCGCCAAGAGGCGCCGCTCGACGGCGGTCACGCGACTGGCCGCTGCGCGTCCAGTACGCGAGTGCTAGAGAGAAGAGAAAAACGCCGCCGGCCCAAAAGCCAGCGGCGCAAAGGATCCGTTACGGAATGAGCGGTTGCGAACCGCGAAACGCCGTTAGTTGGTCAGGCGAGAGAGGATCGCCTTGACGCGCTCCTCGCGCGCCTCGCCCAGCGCGGCCAGGGTCTTGCGGGACTGCTCGTTGTAGCTCTCGACCCAGGACAGGCCATCGCGCCAGGCCTTGAGGGCCAGGTCCGTGTAGGCGAAGGTGATGTCACTCCACTGCTTCTGCGCCGACGTCGCGCTCTCGATGCCGAGCTCGGCCCAGCCGACGATCCGCTCGCGGCGGGAGGTTTCGGTGGCGGGCGAATCGGTGTTCACGGGCTTCTTGGTGGTGGCCATGGGTTATTCTCCTTGCCTCGGTCTGGTTGCCAAAGGGTTATGCTGCAATGCAGCAATTGAGGAGATTGTAGGGACACAAGGCCCGACTGTCAACACTTTTTTCTTGCTGTGATGCAAAAAACCGACGACGAGGTCGTGGTCATCCGACGGTACGGCAACCGCCGGCTCTACGACACCCGATCGAGCGCGTACGTGAACCTGGCCGACGTCCGGGCCCTGGTGCGGGAAGGCCGCAAGATCCGCGTCGTCGACGCCAACACCGAGGAGGACGTCACCCGACGCGTCCTGACCCAGATCGTGCTGGAAGCGGCGGAGGAGGAGGGGGAGAA
>DATAFT010000309.1:0-7260 GCA_036257295.1 Thermoanaerobaculia bacterium | reverse complement strand
GTCGAGTGGTGCTTGTCGTTGAAGTGCCGCCCGATCTCGGGGAACGAGAGGTCGGTCAGCTTCTTGCACAGATACATCGCGACCTGACGCGGGAACGCGATCTGGCGCGAGTTGGTCTTGCTCTTGATCTCCGAGAGCTTGAGCCCGTAGAAGCGCGCCACGTGCTTGATGATCTCGGGGGCCTTCGTGCGGCCGTCGCTGTCGGGCAGGATGTCCTTGAGCGTGTCCTTGGTGAGCTCGATGTCGAGCGGCCGGCCGGTCAGCGACGAGAAGGCCAGTACCCGGTTGAGCAACCCTTCGAGCTCACGCACGTTGGATCGCACCTGGCGGGCGATGAAGTTCGCCACGTCGTCGTGGAGTTGGATGCCTTCGGCCTCGGCCTTGCCGCGCAGGATGGCGATCTTGGTTTCGACGTCGGGCGAGCCGATGTCGGCGATCAGGCCCCATTCGAAACGGCTCCGCAGCCTCTCCTGCAACGTCTGGATGTGCTTGGGCGAGGTGTCGCAGGTGAGGATGATCTGCTTGCTCGCGCTGTAGAGCGTGTTGAAGGTGTGGAAGAACTCCTCCTGCATCCGCTCCTTGTTGGCCAGGAACTGAACGTCGTCGGCCAGCAGCACGTCGACCGAGCGGTACTTCTCGCGGAAGCTCGCGGTGCGGTCGAAGCGGATCGCGTTGATCAGCTCGTTGACGAACTGCTCGGTAGGCAGGTACTTGACCTGCAGCCGGTTGTGTTTCCTGCGGATCTGGTGCCCGATCGCGTGCAGCAGGTGGGTCTTGCCCAGGCCCACGCCCCCGTAGAGGAAGAGCGGGTTGTAGCTGCGGCCGGGTTTGTCGGCGACGGCGCGCGCGGCGGCGTAAGCGAGCTGGTTCGAGTTGCCGACCACGAAGGTGTCGAACTGGTAGCGCGATTCGAACGGCGCATCTGCAACCGGCGCCGATGCCCGCGCGGCATCGCCGAACGAGAACAACACCTCGTACGACGCGCCCTGGAGATCCGCGACGGCGCGATCCACCATCGGCCGGTAGACCTCTTCGAGCGACGAAACGAAACGCTGGTTGGGCGCGCGCAGGATCAGCCTGCTCTCACTCTCCGACTCCACGGCGAGCGGGCCGAACCAGGTGCGGAACTCTTCCGGAGGTAGGCTTCTCTGCAGGTGGGCTTGGAGGCGGTGCCAAACGCTAGCGCTCATCGGCTTGGGCACACATTTCCTCAGGAATTCCACAACCTGTGGAAACTAAAGCGTCCTTCTTTTTAGATTCTGTCTTCCGTCCCTCGGAAGGGAGCGGATCATAACATCGCGTTTTTGCATGCGCAACGCGAATGAGAAAAAAATCTTCGTGCCAACGCGGAAGTCTCGTTGATCAGGACGCTTTCCCGCGCAAGAAAATTTTCTCGCCGATGAACGCGCACCGATGAAAGCGCTCGACACCGACGCGAGCCGACCCGCGCGCGCTCTACTCGCGTGGTATCGAGCGAATCGGCGCGCGTTGCCATGGCGCGAGAACGGCGATCCCTATCGCGTGCTGGTTTCCGAGATCATGCTGCAGCAGACGCGGGTCGAGACCGTGCTGTCCTACTACCAACGATTCATCTCCGCGTTTCCCGACGTCGAGACGCTCGCCGCGGCGACGATGGACGAGGTGCTCGCGAAGTGGTCGGGTCTCGGCTACTACTCGCGCGCGCGACGACTGCACGCGGCGGCGCGCGCGATCGTCGAGCGCGGCGAATTTCCGCGCACCGAGACGGAGCTGCTCGAGCTGCCCGGCGTCGGCGCCTACACCGCGGCGGCGATCGCGAGCATCGCCTTCGGCGAGCCGGTGGCGGTGGTCGACGGCAACGTCGAGCGCGTGATCGCGCGACTGCTCGCGCTCGAGGTCGATCCCGCGCAGGGCCAAGCCAAGCGCCTGGTGCGCGAGGCGGCGTCTCGGCTGCTCGTTCGCGATGCCGCGGGCGACTCCAACCAGGCACTGATGGAGCTCGGCGCCATGATCTGCCTGCCGCACCGTCCGCGCTGCCTGGTCTGTCCGCTGCTCGAGGACTGCGCCGCGCGCGCGAGCGGCCGTGTCGAGGAGCTTCCGGTGCGCGCGCCGCGGCGCCAGGGCGTGGTGCAGCGGCGCGTAGTGGCGGTGGCGCGCCGCGGCGATCGTTTCCTCCTGGCGCGAAACTCCGATCGAAGCGAGCTCCTGGCCGGGGTCTGGGAGTTTCCGTGGACGTCGCGCACGGCGAGCCGCGAGGAATGGGAGGCGGGGCTCGCTCGTTCGTACGGCGGCGAGTGGAGCCTCGGCGACGTCCGCGGCAGCGCGCGCCACGCGATCACGTTCCGCTCGCTCGAGCTCGAGATCCGTGACGCCGAGGTCCGCTTCGACGGCGAAGCGGTGGCCGACGGCGAGTCCCGCCCCGAGCCCGGATGGTTCTCTGTCGAGGAGATCGCTGCGGTGCCCACCACCTCGATGGTGCGCAAGGTGTTGGCGTTCGTGGCGCCGCTGTCGGCGCCGAAAACGAGATAGCTATCCCAGCAACCGACGCACGTGCTCTGGCAGCAGACTCTCCGGCGCCGACTCGCTCGCCTTGCGCCAGGCCCAATCCCCGCGCTCGGTATCGCCGGCGTCGCGCCACAGCGCGGCGGCGTGGAGAAACCACTCCGCGAACGCCGGCTCGCCCGACCCGACGTCGACGGTGAGCTTGGTCACCAGCGGCGCCTCCACCTCCTCGAACAGCCTGGCGGCGTGCGTTCGATCGCCGCCCGCGAGCGCGGCGAAGGCGCGATGGAGCGTGATCGATTCGGCCAGATCGGCGCGCGCCGCGATCGCCGCGCGCAGACGCTCGTCGGCCTCGACCGCGTTTCGGTTGTAAGCGGCGATCAGAGCGAGCTCCACGCTCACCTCACCGTCGGTCGGATCGTCGCGGAGCGCCGCTTCGAGCCAGGAGCGCGCTCTCTCCCACTCGCATCGGTGCTTGGCCGCGATCGCAGCCGCGAGAAGGTCGTCTCGCTCGCGCGGCGGCTCGCTCTCGGCGGCTTCGAGCGCCGCGGTGTACTGGCCGAGCGCGGTCGCGCGGGCGATGGCGGAGGGCTCGGCGCCGCGCAACGCCACCACCAGAAGCGCGGCGCCGATCGCCGTGCCGATCGCGATCGACCACAGCAGGATGCCTTCGAAGCTCATCGAGAGATGGACGCCGGCGCCACCGCGGCGCGTCCGCCGCGTCCGAGAGCCCGCGCGATCTCGCCCACCACGCGCTCCTGCTGGGCGGCGGTCAAGTCGGGATGCATCGGCAGCGCGAGCACCTGGTTGGCGAGCTGCTCGGTGGTCGGTAGATCGCCGACGCGGTAGCCGAGGCTGCTGAAGCAAGGCTGCAGGTGAAGCGGCACCGGATAGTAGATCTGCGTCTCGATGCCGCGCGCGTCGAGCTCGCGTCGCAGCAGGTCGCGGGCACCCTCGGGCAGGACGCGGATCACGTACTGGTGAAAGACGTGCGCGGCGCCGGCCGGCTGAGGTAGTGCAACCGGCAGGTCGGAGTCGACGGCGCCGTCGCCAGGACCGGCGCCGGCAACGAGACCCGCGGCGACGAAGAGATCGCCGTATCGCGCCGCGACCTGGCGCCGGCGCTCGTTCATCGCGGGAACGTGCGGCAGCTTGACGCGCAGCAGCGCTGCCTGCAACGCGTCGAGGCGGAAGTTGCCGCCGACCCTCTCATGGATGTAGCGCGACGACTGCCCGTGGTTGCGCAGCGAGCGGACCTTCACCGCCAGCGCCGCATCGGTGGCGGCCACCAGCCCGCCATCACCGAAGCCGCCCAGGTTCTTGGTTGGAAAGAAGGAGAAGCACCCGAGCTCGCCGAAGGTGCCTGCCTGCCGGCCGCGGTCAGTCGCGCCGAGCGCCTGCGCCGCGTCCTCGATGACCGGCACGCCGTGGCGTCGTCCCAGGTCGAGGATCGGCTCCATGTCCGTCAGCCGCCCGAAGAGATGAACCGGAACGATCGCGCGGGTGCGCGGCCCCATCCGCGCTTCGAAGTGCTCGCGCTCGGCGTTCCACGACTCGGCCGACACCTCGACGAACACCGGCCGCGCGCCCAGACGCCAGACGCAGCCGCCGGTCGCGAAGAAGGTGAACGACGGACACAACACCTCGTCACCGGGCTCGAGCTCCAGCGCCATCAGGGCGGCGAGCAGGGCGTCGGTGCCCGAGGAGCACGCTATCGCGTGCTCGACGCCGAGCGCCGCCGCGACCTCGCGCTCGAAAGCGTCGATCTCTTCGCCGAGGATGAAGCGACCGCTGCGCAGGACACGCGTGAACGCCGCCTGGAGATCGGGTTCGAGCGGCGAGTGCGCGCCGGCGAGGTCGACCATCGAGATGCGCGACGGGTCGGCGCCGGAGTTCATGGGCACAGCACTTCCTCCAGGAGATCGAGCGCGATCTCGAGTTGCTCGAGCCTGATGGTGAGCGGCGGCAGGATCTGCAGCGTGCGCCCCTCGGCACCGCAGGTGAGGAGGAGGAGGCCGCGATCGAGCGCCTTCTGCGCGGCGCGTCTCGCTGCGGGCGCGTACGCGAGCTCGACCGCCCACAGCAGGCCACGCCCGCGCACGTCGACCACATCGGGAAACCCGCGCCAACGTACCGCGCGCCGCTCGATCGCCGCTCCCAGCTCGACGGCTCGGTCGAGCAGCGACTCTGCCGCGAGCACGTCGAGCGTCGCGATCGCCGCGGCGCACGCCAGCGGGTGCGCCAGGAAGGTCCCGGTGTGGAGAGCCTCGCCCGGTCGATCCCACGCCATCACGACTTCCGAGCGGCCGAGGACCGCGGCGATCGGCAACCCGCCGCCGAGCGCCTTGCCGCAGCACACCAGATCGGGCACGACGCCCTCCGCGGTGGACGCGAACCAGGCGCCGGTGCGGCCGAAGCCGGTGAAGATCTCGTCGGCCACCACCAGAATGCCGCGCGCTCGCGCCCGTTCGGCAATGTCCGCGAGCCAGCCCGCCGGTGGAAAGACGACGCCCTCGCGTCCGACCACCGGCTCGAACACCACGCAACCGATGGCCGCGCCGTGCCGATCGAGGGCGGCGTCGATCGTGCTCCGATCACAGCCATAGGGCAGACGGTGAGTGGTGGCGGCGATCATGGCCGCGAACGGCGCGGCGAACGCCGCGCGCGACGTGATGGCGAGGGCGCCGACGCTGGTGCCGTGGTAGGCGGGGTCGAACGCGAGGACGCCGGCGCGGCCGGTTGCGAGCAGCGCCGTCTTGAGCGCGATCTCGACCGCGTCCGAGCCCGACACGGCGAAGTAGACGCGCGCATCGGGCATCGGCGCCAGGGAGCGCAGCCGCCGCCCGAGCTCGACGCGCGTCGGATGCGCGGCGACGTCGCCGAGACCGTGCACGAGGTGCTGGGCCTGCTCCGCGATCGCCGCCACCACGCGTGGATGGCGATGGCCGATCGCGGCGACACCGAAAGCCGACGTGAGGTCCAGGTAGCGATTGCCGTCGACGTCGAGGACGTTGGCGCCGAGCGCCTCCGCCCACACCACGCTGGGACCAGCCGACACGGTGTTGACGCCAGGGGCCTCGCACTGGGCGAGCACCTCGCTCAGCTCGCGCGACCGTGGGCCCGGCGGCCGCACCACGATCGCCGGCGCGAGATCGCCCGCTCCGAGCGAGGAGGCGAGCTCAGAGCGATCTGCGGCCGCTGAGGGAGCGCGCGAGGGTGACCTCATCGATGTACTCGATGTCGCCGCCGATGGGGAGTCCGAACGCGAGTCGAGTGACCTTGACGTTGCGCGGGCGAAGGACGCGGGCGAGGAAGAGCGCGGTGGCTTCGCCCTCGACGTTGGGATTGGTGGCGAGGATGATCTCCTCGACGCCGTCCAGGCGATCGATCAGGCCGTCGATGGCGAGCTGGTCCGGGCCGATGCCACGCTGCGGGGAGAGCGTGCCGCCCAGTGAGTGGTAGAGGCCGTGGAACTCTCCGGTGCGCTCGATCGCCTGGATGTTGAACGGCTCCTCCACCACGCAGATGCGCGAGCGATCGCGCTGCGGATCGGTGCACAGCCCGCACGGATCGACCGCCGTGATGCTGTTGCACGTGGAACAGTGGGTGAGCGTCTCTTTGACCTCGAGGATCGCCTCCGCTAGGCCGCGCGCCGACTCCATCTTGGTTTTGAGCAGGTGATGAGCGAGCCGCGTCGCCGTCTTGGGCCCGATGCCCGGCAACCGCTGCAGCTCTCCAATCAGCCGCGCCAGAGGATCGTTCGTCACGAACGGTTCGTGAGCTAGCGAAACATGCCGGGGAGGCCACCCGCCATGCCGCCGATCTTGCTCTGCACCGCCTCGTCGACCTTGCGCGAGGCTTCGTTGACGGCGGCCACCACCAGGTCCTGGAGCATCTCGGGGTCGTCGGGATCGAGCACCTCGCGGTCGATCTTCACCTTGATCAACTGCTTGTGGCCGTTCATGGTGACCGCGACCATGCCGCCGCCGACGGCGGCCTCGACCTCGAGCGTCTCGAGCTCGCCCTGGAGACGGTTCTGCATCTCCTGAGCCTGCTTCATCAGCTTCTGTAGGTTCATGGCTCCTCCGGAGGCGGGCTCTCCTCGATGGTCCCGATGGTGCCGGCGAAGAGGTCGAGCGCGGACTGGACCAGCGGATGATCGAGCATCGGCGCCTGCGTCACGACCACCGGTGCAACGGCCGGCGCGGTCGAAGTCTCCTCGACGATATGCCAACGACCGGCGGTGCCCCACACCTGCCGCACGGCGCCGTCGAGGATCTCACGGTTCTGCGGGCGGTCGAGCGCTTCGCGCAGCCAGGCGTCACCGCGCGCGATCACCACTTCGAGCGCGCCGTTCTCGAAGCGCAGCGCCCGGCAGTCACGCAGTCGGGCGGCCAGAGGCTGCTTGCGTTGGCTCACCAACTCGAGCAGCGCCTCCTTGGGGTCGGAGGAGAGTCGAAGCGACGCCGGATCGGCGGTGGGTTCCGCGTGGGTGGCAGAGGCCATCGCCGGTGCAGAAGAGGCCGATTCGACCATCGGCGCCGGCCGCGAAGGAGCTGATCTCGCCGCCGGTGCGGCAGCACCGCCATTCGACGGGCGCGTCGGCCTCGGCCCGCCCCCGCCAGTACCAGCGACACCGCGCGACCGCGGTCCACCGCTCGCCGCTGACACCATGCCGCGCGCGCCGCGCCCTTCGGAGCCTGGTGTCGGCGCGCCCGCCGGCCCCGGCATCGCACCGGCCGCGAGGAGATCCTCGATGCGAATCAGCTTGGGCAGCTC
>DATAFT010000292.1:0-1847 GCA_036257295.1 Thermoanaerobaculia bacterium | reverse complement strand
TCGTCGTCGGGGAAGAACATGACCGAGGTGATGAAGCCGTCGATACCGCCGCCGTGCTGCAAGCGGCGATGGCCGCGATAGCTCTCGACCACCCAGCCCATGGCATACGACGGCGCCGACATGTCGGGACGGTCGGGCTTGGCCGGGATCGGCATCTGTGGCGTGTGGATCTCCTCGAGCGTCGCCGCCTGGATGAGCTGCTCATCCCCCACTTTGCCGTGGCGCAGATTGAAGAGCAGCCACTTCGCCATCTCGTTGACCGACGAGTTGACCGCGCCGGCGGGACCCACCAGGTCGATGCGCCGGAACGGGATGCGCTCGAGCTTGCGATCGTCCTCGCGCTCGCGGTAGGGCTGCGCGAAGTCGGCGTCCTTCTGCGAGTCGATCACCGAGAACGTCGAGCGCTTCATCCCGAGCGGATCGAACAGGCGCTCGCGCACGTTCTGCTCCCAGCTCTTGCCGGTGAGCGTCTCGATCAGGTAGCCCGCGGTCATGAACATCAGGTTGTTGTACTGGAACTTTTCGCGCAGATCGGCGGTGAGGTCGAGGTACGCGAGTCGCTTCACCATGTCGCCGCGAGTGCCGGAGTTGTTGTTGTACCAGAGCAGGTCGTGGCGCGGCAGACCCGAGCGGTGGGTGACGATGTCGCGCGGCGTGATGCGCTCGGAGATCGAAGCGTCCATCAGCTTGAACGACGGCAGGTAGTCGCGCAGCGGCTGGTCCCACTCGACCTTGCCTTCGTCGACCAGCATGCCGAGCGTCGTCGCCGTCATCGCCTTGGTGGTCGAGCCGATCGCGAACAGGGTGTCGGCGGTCATCGGCTTCTTGGCTTCCAGGTCGCGCCAGCCGAAACCCTTGGCGTAGACCACCTCGCCGCCCGAGACGATCGCGATGCCGGCGCCCGGCACGTTCCACGCCTCGACCGCCTTGGTGACGAAGTCGTCGAAGCCTTCGAGCGCCGCCTTCGCCGTCGCGGCCGCGCCTTCGACCCGCTCCATCTTGAACGAGAGGTCGGCGCCTCCCTGCTTGAAGCTGCCTTCGACGTGGGCGCCGTCCGCCGCCACCGTGCCGTCGAACGCGGGATCGCCCGGGACGCCGACGATGCTGAACTGGAGGCGCGACTCGGTTGCTTTGACGTCACCGAGCGCGAGGTCGAAAGCGTTCTGCGCCGGGATCGAGATGTCGCCGGAGAGCGCGCCGCCGGGTGTTGCGCGCAGATCGACGTCGAACGTGAGCTCGCGGCCCGGCGCGGCGATCGCGCCCTTCCAGTGACCGGCGAGGGAAGGGCTGGAATCGGAGGCGGCAGCCGCCCACGCAGCCGGGCCCGCCACCAACAGGAGCGCGAGCGCCACCAGAACGCCTCGCTGTCCGACGCAGATCGCCATTCTTCGACCACGCATGCTCGTCCTCCTGGAGAAGCGGGACCGATCGTCCCGTCCGTAGCCTACGGGAACCGCCCGCGATAGTTCCCCTTGGCCGGCATCGTAGAGTAGGCCTTCGTGTCCGCCCCCGGCGCTCTACGCGAGCTGCTCGACTTCGCCATCGAGATCGCCCATGAGGCTGGACGCTCGACGCTGGCGTATTACCAGACCGGAATCGAGATCGAGACCAAGACCGATCTCTCTCCAGTGACGATCGCCGATCGCGGCGCCGAGCAGCTCCTGCGCGCGCGCATCCAGCGGCGGTTTCCCGACCACGCCATCCTGGGCGAAGAGTACGGGCTCACGGGCGCTCCCGGCGCCGCCTGCCGCTGGATCCTCGACCCGGTCGACGGCACCCAGTCCTTCATCCACGGCGTTCCGCTCTATGCGACGCTGATCGGAGTCGAGGTCGACGGGGTGTCGCAG